>JAGGXA010000189.1 GCA_021163285.1 Deltaproteobacteria bacterium
CTCCTGGATTAGGGTGATTGTTTAAAGGACATTCTCTTTATACCCGTATTCCATGGGACTCCGCAAGACTTTTACTTCTCTTTTTCACATTTTTTTATGCAACGCTGGGGTTTAAACAAAAAGATGGCCGTACCCTGCATGTTAGAAAAACGACAGTTGCCGAACCAAAATTGAAAAAAATCTATGACGCACTGAAAATATTACTATCACCAAGAAGCACAAAAAAAACAATAAATTAACAAAATGAAATAAATGTAGTGCCACTCGGCCATTTTTAACTCTGTAAGTAGTTGAATTGAATCAGTATATTTTTTATGCTGTTAAACATGGGATAAGACAATTATCATTTTGATGGAAATATGTATTTTTTTGTTTCCCGTCTATGTCTATCGGAGGAAACGGTTGTGCAGATAGGGGAAATGCAGGTCATCGCTCCCAAGTCAGAATCGGATATCGAACTTAATCCCTCTTAAAAACCATCCCCTATCCGAAATATTGTTGATATTCTGAAGGATAGCGCTCTCGTGGACTTTTGGGGTAAAAGCGACATTGATGTTGCTGATCCGCTATGTTTTCGTCTTATTCCCAGGCTCTGCCTGGGAATGCAGATCTGATAGGCTCTGCCTTTTAAGCTATTGAAACTTTTTCGTTGGCAGGTTCTTTCTCTGCCGGCGGATAGAAAAAATTAAAATCGATGACCGGATTTTAGTAAAAAACCATTTTTGTTTTGTTGTATCAGTTATCAAGGCGGAGCCTTGCGGTATGCATTCCACGAAAAAAAACTGCTGATCTAAATCCGTGCGCATACTTGGGGATGTTATTTCGTCCTCGTCTCCAATCTAAATCTGAGCGCCAATTCTGTAAAGTTATTCTTGTGCGAACCCTTAACAAAATTAAGAAACCATATTAGAAGAAACGGTTTCCATTTAAATACTATTTAGTTGAACTTACAACCTGAATCGTCCTCTCAGGGCTGTCAATGCTTACCGGAGCAGCGGTTTACCACCCAAAACAGGTATGAGAAGGATAGATCAGTTTTTTTTGACTAAGGTTTGAAATTTGAGATGGTATTTTTCAATTTTTGAATGAAGTGTCGGTCTTGAAAGACCTAAGAACTTGGCAGCCTTGGAGCGATTGCCCCCTGTAAGATTGAGAGCTTCGCTTATCAGTATGCCTGCAAACCGATCTATAAAATAATCAAATTTATTTTCAGTTGTCTGAGAGTGCAGCATTTCACGAACCCATTTACGAGTCAATTCATCATAGTTATGATTCATATCCCTCGTTGATGGGGCTTTACCACTGATGGCCTGGGTAATATCTTCGGGACAAATAGGTGTTCCACGGTTGAATATCAAGGCCTTTTGCAGAGCATTTGCAAGCTCCCTGACATTGCCGGGCCATGGATAGTTGCTCAAAACTTTGATAGCTTCTTCAGTTATACCCGGGTTATTCATACCGACTTTGGCTGTATGCCTGGAAAAAAAATATTCTGTAAGCAGGGGAATATCGCCTGTCCGTTCACGAAGAGGGGGAAGCCAGATCGTTACGACCTTAAGACGGTAATAGAGGTCTTCACGAAAACGGCCTTCAGCAAGGGCAGCTTCCAGATTTCGATTAGTAGCGGCGATGATTCGTACGTCCACGGGTATTGTCTCCCTGCCGCCTAAACGTTCGATACTTCTTTCCTGTAGCAATCTCAATATCTTGGCTTGTATTGCCGAAGGCATGTCGCCGATCTCATCAAGAAATATCGTACCGCCGTCTGCCTGTTCAATTTTTCCTATACGGCGATGATATGCCCCTGTAAAAGCCCCTTTTTCATATCCGAACAGCTCGCTTTCAAGCAGATTCTCAGGGATTGCCACACAATTGATAACAAGAAAAGGCTTATTGGGACGCAGGCTGTGTTGATAGATCGCACGGGCAACCAGCTCTTTTCCTGTGCCTGATTCGCCCCTGATAAGCGCTGTAGCTTCCGTGGGCGATACCCTCCCGATCGCCTTATAAACATCCTGCATCACCTTGCTGCGGCCGATTATTGCCTCCCTGGAGCTTTTGTGAGGCATGGTATTCATGTCAACAGGTGATCTCATAAAACGGCCGGCCTCTATTGCCTGCCCGATAACACCTAACATATCCGGGATATCAAACGGCTTGAGGATATAATCAAATGCCCCTAACTTGGTTGCTTCAATAGCTGTTTCGGTGGTACCGAACGCCGTCATAATAATAACCGGCAGCTTGGGTTCGATCTCATGAATGCCCTTAAATGTCTCTAACCCGTTCATACCTGGCAAACGTATATCAAGAATTACCAGGTCAGGGATATCCTCGCGGACAATTTCGAGTCCAATTTCGCCTGAGGGTGCGCTTTTGACTGTATACCCCTCCTCGATCAAAAGCTTCTGAAAGCTTTTTCGTAACTGGTCATCATCGTCAATAATCAGTATTCCGCTCAAAGTTTGTTCTCCGGACCCGTTACAGGGAGTGAAATGATAAAGGTGGCTCCTTCGCCCTCCTTTGACCTCAGGTCCAACCAGCCCCCATGCTCTTCTATGATCCTGGCCGTGATACTAAGACCCAGGCCTGTGCCCTGTTCCTTTGTGGTAAAAAAGGGTTGAAAAACTTTATCCTGGACCGATTGAGGTATTCCAGGGCCGTTATCTGATAATCGTATTACAGCCACCCATCCCAGTGGCTCGGCAAAACGTTCTTCCTCACGTATTATAATCGACCCGCCCTCTTCCATTTCCTCACATGCATTAACAACAAGATTTACAACAGCTTCACGCAACTGTTCAGGATCAGCCTGAATCTTGTTTAGTTTCTGCTGCCTTTCAACTTTTATGTCCACATTATAAGATTCAAGCCTGTGCTGTAATAACCGGATGGCCAGGTCCACAACATCTGATGGGCTAATCATTTGGATTTTAAGTTTTGGCGGTCTTGAAAACTCAAGGAAATTTTCAACTATTGTATCAACATGACGAATTTCATCAGATATCACATTAAAGTCATCTTTTTGATGTTCTGACAGATCAAGGGTTCTGTCCAGGGAAAACAACCGCATTTTTACGGACGTAAGAGGGTTCCGAATGCTGTGGGCCATTCCCGCTGCCAGCGTGCCTACCAGCGCCATTTTTTCCGCATGTAAAAGTGTTTCACGGCTTTTTTCAAGTTCCGAATGGCTGTGATCCACAGCCTCAAGCAGGCCTCTGACGCTTCGGTTGAGGGCCTTAACTTCATTCCCTGATTGTGGCGCTTCCCCATCTCGATCAGTCTCAAGAGCCAGCCTGCGAAGAGGCATCAATATCTGCTGTATTAGAACAAAAGCCAAAAGAAGCGCCATGCACAAGACTATCAGGATGACGATTATGGTGATAACCCTGATTTGATTAGCCTGACTCCGGTTTTTGTTCGTTATTTCCTGAATTCTCAGGTTGTAAAGATTTTTAAATTTACCACTCAGGCCAAGAATTTCAAAGAACTGATGGCGAACCTGCCTGTGAATTTTGTAACCTTCCTTCCGTTTTCCAACCTTGTAACAGGCTATAACCTTATCTTTTGACAGGATATATTGAAAATATTCAGTTTTGATCAGATTAAGTGTTTCTTTTTCCTCATCCGTTTCAACAAGGGAACCGACTTTATTTAATCTTTCCTTGAAGATCTGCCGGTACTCACCGAGTTGTTTGAGCCAGTCAGGATCCCCATCCAGTAAATAATAAGATAAAAAACCCTTTTGGTTTATTAAGGCCTCTTCAAGACCAACAACTCCTTTATAGCCTGCCAGATTATTATCTATAATATCAGAAAAAAGATCTTCCATCCGATAGGTATACCATATCATAATAAGGCCGCCGAGGAGACTTATTATCACCAGGACGGACAGGATCGAATAGATACGAACACGGAAGCTGATTCTTTTTAACATTTGTAACTGTTCACGGAACGTTGAAAATAGAAATTAAAAATCCGGGCATCCTTCAAACCTGATTTACACTTTGTGGATATTGCTTTTTACCTGTGAGGCTGTCCGGGAATGCCCTTTTTCCCAAACTCTGCGTTATGCTCAAAAAATTATCCTCGAAATATCAACTAGATGTCTGCGGTAATTTTTTGAGCAAGCCTTGATTTTGAAAAAAATTGCTATTCTCGGACAGCCTCCTGGTTCTTATTCTCCCTTATTCTCCAGCGCAGAAACCAGTATGGTATGCATTCCCACGCTGGAGCGTGGGAACGAGAAACGTTCAAACTGTAAACTACTTTTTGAACTTATTGAAAAATGCTCAAGAATCCATAAATTATTACCCCAAATATTGAGCTATTAACCTTTAACCTTCTACCTTTGAACCCGTGAACGGTTACCAACATTTTAATAAAGTAGGGGCGAACCTTGTATTCGCCCTTAGATCGCCCCTGCGATAGGGAATTATTTTCCGCATCCCTAACCGATTGTTACAGGCATACCCATCAAAGGCCATAAGAAATAAACAGCTACGCCGACAACAATCATCAACAAAACACTGGCGGGAAGTCCATATAGAAAAAACTCGCCGGTTGAGAATTGATGTGAATCATAGGCAATGGCATTAGGCGCTGCGCCCACAAGGAGCAGAAAAGGCATTCCAGCGGTTATCAGGGATGAAAAAAGAATGACTTCCGGCGCTACCCCAAGGTAGGGAGCTATGACAAGGGCCACCGGCAGAGAGATGGCAATGGCGGCAACATTCATGATAAAGTTTGTCATTATCATAACAAAAAAGGCGATACTCATAACAAAAACGAACCAGTTGGCTTTTTGAAACATTGTAAGCCAGTTAACTGCCAACCAGCTAGCCGCTTTAGTTTCCCAGAGACAAAAACCGATACTCATAGCGCCTGCAAAAAGCAGGATAATATTCCAGGGAATTTCCTCAAGATCATTAATGTCAAGGATACCCACGATAAAAAAGAGTATTGTAGATGTCAGAATAATAGCCGTCTTATTGATCGGCTGGAGAGCGGGAACAAAAGAGCGCAAGGACATGACAATGATACAGCTGATAACAATAACAGCCGCCAGAATTTCCTTTCCCGTAAGAGGGCCAAGATCGGCGTTCAGTTGTTTGGCCTTTTCCTTCAGGCCATGGATACGAGCCTTTTCCGGCTTAAAGAAAACCATAAAAAAGCCCCAGAGGAGAAACGTTATGAACCACCCAACCGGAAACATATAGTAGGTTAATTTAAAAAAGGATATGTCTTTACCGACAATGTCATTAAAGAAACCTATGGCCACCGCGCCGCGCGCCGCGCCCAAAAGAGTTACTATGCTGCCGGCCCCTGCCACATAGGCCATACCTATAAAGAGCCCTTTCCCGAACCTCGTCTGCTTATCACCTTCTCCATACAGGCTGTATATTGCCAGTAAAAGGGGGTACATTGTTGCCGCTACCGCCGTATGCGCCATAACGTGTGTCAGCGCTGCGGTCAATACAAAGCAGCCGAGGTAAATCATGCTCGTCCTTTCACCAACGATCATCAGCATTTTGTAGGCAAGACGTTTGGTCAGCCCTACCTTGGTGAAGACCATGCCAATCACAATCGAGGCAAAAATAAACATAACTGAAGGGTCCATAAAATCTTTAAACGCGACTTTCGCTGGACGAATCAAAAAAAGGGCCTGGAGTACCCCGATGGCCAGACTGGTTACCCCGATGGGAAGCACCTCAAATACCCACCAGGTTCCGGCTAACAGGAATACTGCCAAGGCCCCTTTTGCTTCTTTGGTCAAAGGAAAATGTATACCTTCAGGATCAATAGCATCAGGCCAGGGGGGGGCATAATAGACTACAAAAAAAAGCAGGATACCAACAAAAAGAAAGATAACTCGTTTCCAGGGGAATTCCTTTGTTGCAACAGCTCGTTCTAAATCATTTCCCATAAACTAAAAACCTCCACGGTTAATTTCCTCGATACGAACAATAAATATTTTAATAATATTTGTAATAGTGCAGCAGGACGCAAACATATGAGGATGTCCGAAAATACCCTTTTTTCCAAACTCTGCGTTATGCTCAAAAAATTATCCTCGAAATATCAACTATATGTCTGCGGTAATTTTTTGAGCAGGCCTTTATGGCGTCGTAAAAAGTCTCCATATACTGTGTTATAGCGTTTGGTCATACATTTGACATGCTACATGTATGCCTTCACGCATGACCAAACGCTATGCCTTGTATATGAAGATTTTTACTTAGCCATGGGTTTTACTTTTTACGAGTTCATCAGCCTTGATTTTGAAAAAAATTGCTATTCCCGGACAGCCTCATAAGGGAATACCGGGTATGCACGCGTTTACCAGCGCCACGGATGTATGCGCTCAAAGCAAGCCGGGCAGAGACGCACATCAGTGCGTCTCTGCCCATCCTGTGCCGTTTGCCCTGAACGCGTGCAGATGGGGCGCCGGTGAACGTTTCCGTTTATTCAAATCTTGCAGGCCTTCATGGAATCACAAATTGCGCTGAACACATCAACCAGTCTCAAAATTCCCACGGCCTTTCCATCTTTTGTCACAAGCAGACCTTGATAATTTCCCATGACAAGCTGATGTATCGCAATGTCGAGAGAATCATCCTCTTTTATGTATTGTGTTTCAGGAGGTGTATACATGAAATTCCTGACTTTCAGGCCGCTCGCTTTTCTGCAAAGAGTCTCCATCGGTTTGGACCAGAGACTGAATTGTTCGAACATAGACTTCAAAAAAGCAGGGGTAAAACCGAAATGGGATAATGATTTTGGGGGACCTATCTCACTATATTTAGGTTCCAGCGCCCTCAGCACATCAAACTGATTTAAGACTCCTGCAATTTCCTCATCTTTATTAAATATCAGCATCGCCCTGTGCCGGTGTTTCTTTATTGCAGATTCCTTCTGGGCATCCTCCAATGCGATTACCGCTTCATAAAGGGAGGTGTCTTCGTAAACATGAGCATACTCTTTAAGGGGGATCATCAATTCTTTCACTAATATTGTTTTCATGGAAACCTCCTGAATTTAATATTAATCCCGATTTCCGGTTAGAAATCCGGATCAGGTCTCAGTATTTACTTAGGATTCGAACGAAAAGTCAGTTTAGACACAATTTTAAATGTTTAATTTTAAATGTTGAATTAAAAAAAGGAATAATTTCAATATGGTAACAATTTCAACCCTAAATGGAGAAAGCAAATTTCAGGATGTTCGTTCGGGCATTACTTAATCTTCAATCAGCCATTTATCAGCCTGACCAGGGTAGAATCAGAGTAATAGTCTATAATGTTTAAACAACCATAATCCTGGTGGAAATTAAACATTGCAGTGAAATCCAAACCGAGGACATTGCAGATAATAATTCTGTTTACAGCGCCATGAGCAACTATTACTATATCGTTTTCTTTTTTCTTCGCCAGAACAAGTTCGAAACATCTTGTAATCCTGATGGAAAAGTCATTAACAGTCTCGCCCCCTCCTGGTATCTGATAGTGAAGCAGATCTGCCTTGCGCTTTGACAGTTCTTCAGGGAAACGATGTATTATCTCTGATAGACTCAGGCCTTCCCAGTCGCCAAAATACATCTCTCTCAGTTCGTGCAATCGGGTTACGGGAACATTGTGACAGGAGGCAATAATATCGGCCCCAACTTTGCATCTTGTTAAATCGCTTGAGTAAACAGCATCAATTTCGATCAGCCGTAAACGTTCCGCCATCTGTCTCATCTGAATAAATCCGATCCTGGTCATACGCACGTCGGTATGTCCATAGACCGGGATATTTTCAAAGCCATCCACCTGTCCATGCCTGATAAGATATACCCTCTTTCTCTTCTCCATATCTCTAATATGCTATTATAGTAATGATTTCAATGTCAATAAAATTGGGTTAATTTATATGAGAATATCAGGCATCCTTCATTTTTACTTTACACTTGGCAGAAAAGTGGCGGCGGCATCCTGCCGCTGATTTGAGAGGCTGTAAGCCTCTTCTGCAATTTACAATTTTTAGTTCCACCTAAATCCTGCAAGCGTCGAGTTTGCCGAAGACCTGCCTGCTGCAGGCAGGTGCAAGGCGGCAAGGGCGCAGACGTATTACGATACTTCAA
>JAGGXA010000219.1 GCA_021163285.1 Deltaproteobacteria bacterium
CAAAGGGCCTTTTGGACTAATAAGCTGAATCTCATTCTTGAAAAAAAGTTGTGATAACAACTTGCAAAATCAATTGTACCGGTTGTGTGAGCGAAGCGAACCACAACCTTATCCGGTTGTTGGACAAGCCCGGTGTGTCTATGTTCAGGCGCTACCTAAAAACTAACGTTCCCGGGTGTTCTTGGGAATGGAATCACATCTCTGATATTGTCAAGTCCGGTCAAAAATTGAATAAGACGCTCAAATCCAAGGCCAAATCCCGCATGAGGGACGGAACCGAACTTCCTTAATTCCAGGTACCACCAGTAATCATCCACATTGATACCTGTTTTCTTCATTCTTTCAAAAAGGGTGTCATAGTCATCTTCGCGCTGGCTTCCCCCTATTATTTCTCCTACCCCTGGAACAAGCACATCCATGGCGCGCACAGTCTTTCCATCCTCATTTAATTTCATATAAAACGGCTTGATATCTCTCGGATAGTTCACCACAACAACCGGCCTTTTAAAAACCTTTTCACAAAGGTATCTTTCATGTTCAGAGTGCAGGTTCACCCCCCACTGGACAGGAAACTCAAACTTTTCTCCAGCCTTTAAAAGGAGTTCCACCCCTTCCGTGTAAGTAATAAATTCAAAATCCCGGGTAATCAGAGCTTCAAGGGTTTTCAGAAGGGAAGAGTCGATAAACCGGTTGAAGAACTGCATATCTTCCGTACAGTTATTCAACACATAAGCAAAAAGGTATTTCAGGAAATCAATTGATAGCGATACATCAGCATCAAGATCACAAAAGGCCATTTCGGGCTCAACCATCCAGAATTCAGCGAGGTGTCTCGAAGTGTTTGAGTCCTCTGCCCTGAAAGTAGGACCAAACGTATAAACATCGCCCATTGAAAGGGCATAAATCTCCGCTTCGAGCTGGCCGCTCACGGTCAGGTTGGCTGGACATCCAAAAAAATCCTGAGAAAAATCAATCTGATTTCCATTTTTAGGGACATTTTCCAGGTCAAGAGTAGTTACCCTGAATGTCTCCCCTGCCCCTTCGCAATCACTTCCCGTTATAATCGGGGTATGGATATAAATAAAATCTCTCTCTTGAAAAAAGCTGTGAATAGCATGACTCACAGAGCTTCTGAGCCTTGCCACCGCGCCAAATGTATTGGTTCTTGGTCTTAGATGCGCGATACTTCGCAAGAATTCAAAGGAATGCCGTTTTTTTTGAAGAGGGTAAGAATCAGGATCCGCCCATCCCAGGACCTCAATCTTGTCGGCCTTTAGTTCTACTGTTTGTCCCTTGCCCGGGGAAGCAGCAAGGGAGCCGGTCACCTTTATCGCACAGCCTGTAACTAATTTATGAATATCATCTTTATAATTCGGCAATTCTGCGTCTGCAATAATCTGGAGCCCCTTCAGACTGGAACCGTCATTAATTTCAATAAATGAAAATCCGGCCTTTGAATCTCTTTTCGTCCTGACCCAGCCCATTACCACAATATGAGCGCCGATCTTTTCCGAAGAAAGTGCCCTGATAATCCTGACCATTTTTAAAACAATACCTCGAATACATCGAACGTAACCGTTCCCGGTTCAAATATTCACGTTTCCCTTTCGAGTCCGGAACGGTTACCAATAATCAGTGCCTGAACGGAAGGCTGTAATTATCATATTTCCGATAGATTAAGGATGTTTTCCAAATCGAAGTTTTTAAGCCACTCGCTGTGAGGAACGAGGACAAAATAACATCCCCTGGCAGGCGCACGGATTCAAATCAGGTTTGTTCGATCTAAAGGCACAAAAGTTGCGGGAATAGTAAGCTATTTCAATATTTTTGTACTTTCGGATCGCGCAAAGATGGCCTGAAGCTGTGATGCATAGTTGGGGAAGTTAATTCGTCCTCGTTCCTTACCCCACTTTCTTTTCAAATTCGGCCATGAAACCAACCAGGTCATTCACAGCTTCTACGCCGGTTGCATTGTAGATTGAGGCGCGACAACCCCCTACCGAACGATGTCCTTTCAGGCCACCCAGCCCCTCTTTTAATGCTTCTGCGACGAATTCTTTTTCCAGTTCCTCGGTTGGCAGTCTGAAGGTCACATTCATCAATGACCTGCTTCCTGCTTCCGCCGTCCCTTTATAAAAGCCGGAGCTGTCAATAAAATCATATAAAATAGTTCCTTTCTCCTTATTGATCTGTTCCATCTTATCAAGCCCGCCGATGGTCTCTTGAATCCACTTCAGAACAAGATTAATAGTGTAAATAACAAAACATGCAGGCGTATTAGCCATCGAGTTTTTCTCTGAAAATGTAGTATATTTCAACATCGTCGGCAGGTCTCCAGGGACCCTTTCAAGCATATCATTACGTATTATTACCATGGCCGTGCCTGAAGGCCCTATGTTTTTCTGAGCGCCCGCATATATCAATCCAAAAGGATTGACATCAAAGCTCCGACTCATGAAATCGGAAGACATATCACTAATAAGAGGCACTTTCCCCCCATCAGGGAATTTAGCCCACTGGGTGCCTTTTATGGTATTGTTCGATGTGAAATGAAGATAAGCCGCATCTTCATCTACATTATAATCTTTCGGGATATATGAAAAACCCTTATCCTCTGAAGAAGCGATCTCACGGACATCCTTTATCAAGCCTTTTGCCTCTTTAATCGCTTTGGTGGACCATGTACCGGTATTTATATAATCAACCGGTCTGCCTTCTAACGCCAGGTTCATAGGAATCATGCAAAACTGGAGACTGGCACCGCCCTGGATGAAAAGCACATGAAAATCATCACCAATGTTCAATAGACTCTTAGTCCTTACAACGGCCTCATTTATAACATCGTCAAACCATTTTGAACGATGACTTACCTCCAGGATAGACATCCCTGAACCTTTAAAATCTAACATCTCTTCCTGAATTTGTTCCAGCACAGGCAACGGTAATGCGGCCGGGCCGGCGTTAAAATTGAGAATCCTTTTTCTCATATTCAAAGCTCCTTTAATTTTTTTTATCGTAAATTAACACCAATGATGAACGGTTGCGACGTGTTTATCCGTGTGCATCTGTGTCCTATTATAAAGTGTAAACCGACAATGAAGGATGCCTAAGGAACGAGGACAAATTAACTTTCCTGAATCTGTGCGCCTGCCTGGGAATATCATTTCGTCCTCGTTCCTAAGGACATAATACAATTGTCGGCAAATACTCACTCCCTGAGTTTTACCAGCATCTCTTTTACTGCATTAAGTCCATCTTTGTCTTTTTCAAATGGAGCTTTTCCCTCGAGATCAGCTTCCATTATTGCGTTCGTAAATGGAAGAAAACCAAGAAAATCAAAATCCGACATTTGCTCTAACAAAAAGGCCTTATCTTTTTCCAATCTGATTTTATTGCCCACAAAACTGACCTTTCGGACTCCGATATCCCCTGCCAGTTTACGTATCTGACGGGCAGTCGCTATGCTCCTTTTTCCAGGCTCTACAACAACCACAAGCCTGTCCACGGATATAGCAGTCCCTCGGCCCATATGTTCAAGTCCTGCCTCCATATCAAGCACCACGGCCTCGTTCCTGGCAATCACGACATGTCTTATCAGATGTTTTAAAAGAGCGCTTTCAGGGCATATACACCCCGCTCCGCCTGTCTTGACCCCGCCCATTACCATCAATTTGATGCCGCCTATTGAAATAGAGAGCTTATCGGGAAGGTCATTAACCTTGGGATTCATTTTGAAAAATGAACCCATACCCCCTACCTTTGCTTCAGTTCTCTCCTCAATCAATTGCTTCATTTCAGAAATAGGCGCGATCTGATCGCTGTTTTTGATTCCAAGGGCCTGCGCCAGGTTTGCATCCGGATCGGCATCTATCGCCAGGACCTTTATAGACTCATCTGCAAGAGCTTTTATTAAAAAAGAGGCAAAAGTAGTCTTTCCTACACCCCCCTTGCCACTAATAGCAATTTTCATAAAACGGCCTCTCTATACTTTTAATTAAAAATTGTATAGTAATGCATAATTTATAAGATTTTTCAATTACAAAATTTGGGTATCCTTCATTTGTCCTTTGAGACTTTTGAAACAATAATGGAATATAGATACACAGAGATAAACATTATTTTTACCGTGCATTGGGTTTTTCGTAGGGACTATCCCTTTTGGTTGCCCAATACGGCATTTGGAACCAGACTGGCAATCGCCTATGAGGCTGTTCTGGAATAGCAATTTTTTTTAAAATCAAGGCCTGCTCAAAAAATTACCGCAGACATGCAGTTGATATCGGAGTCTTGCAAGCTCGCTTACCTTCGAGGATAATTTTTTTAAGCATAACGCAGTTTGACCGCGACTGAGGATAACAAAGTCGTCTGTGTAACGCACCATCCGCATACCTGATTCCGCGATCAGTTTGCTCTCCACCCCGCCTCGCGGCGACGCAGTTACCTTCGGCTACGGAGTTATGGCATACTCCGATACGGACTTTCACCGTACTGATAAAGCGCCTTCACAGGCGCACCATTCCCGCGCTGGAGCGTGGGAATGAGAGCAAATGGTGTTTTTGTCGGGAATTGCCGTATGAGGAACTATGAAATTGCTTTGCTTCGCTCGTAATGACACGCAAAGAAATGCTCCGTGAACTGGCTTGTTGGGCGTTTTGTTCATGCAAATCGTTATTGCAAGCCTAAATACTTTCTGATGTGTTTTGCCAAAGCGTTATCGATTTCTGTATGACGTGGCACTAACTGTTTCTGTCCTGTATGGGGATTTACATAAATGTCGTGTTTGGCGCCTGGTCGGAGCAACTTGCATCCGTCACGAACAAGCTGACTAACGAATTG
>JAGGXA010000222.1 GCA_021163285.1 Deltaproteobacteria bacterium
ACTATTTTCAAAAATCACAACCTTTATGGCCGCATCAAATTAATGCGTGTTATACAAGCACAACATTTCTGTAATTCGTTGATATTAAAAGCATAATCTTTTTCTTGAAAATAGTTTATGCAGGTTTTAGGTGTAATTAAAAAAACACCACTCAATTCCACATTTATTTTTGGAGTAGATAAACATCACAGTAAGGTTAAATATGGATGTGAATTTCGTTGACACAGCATTAAAAATGGTCGGGACCCTTGCTCTCATCCTGATAATTATTTTATTTATATATATAATTTTAAAACGATTGCGGCTCAAGTCTTTATCCCTCAAAAAATACCCTGAAATACGTTTGATCGGCACATTATATCTTGCTCCCAAGAGGTCGATAGCACTGATAGAGGTCTGCGGCGAGTGGCTGGTTGTCGGCGTGGGCACAGAGAGTGTAAGTTTGCTTACAAAGCTGCCTCATCCTCCTGAGTCCCTTGATATAGATGGAACATCTGAGAATCGATCCACAAGTTTTTCCGACATGCTTCGGAACAGTCTATCCAGGGAGGGCAGGCAGAAGAAACAGGGCTGACCGCCCGTTTACAGATAGAGAGGGAAGCCTTTCCATTCCTGAATGGTAATAAAGGACCCTACAGAAAATAATCTACGCATCCTGCTTGCCCTTTTGGACTGCCAACGTAAGGCGGGACAGTTGCTTTGGTGGATTCGTCGCTTACGCTCCTGAAACCACCCTGCGTCGGCTGCCGACGTAACTTTGCAGGGTGGATTAAGCAAAGCGAATCCACCAAAAAGCGGAAAGTGTCCCGTCTTAAGTTTGTTGCCCCTTATTCTTTTATTATGTGTGCAAACTTAACTTCATTTAACTTTACAATCTCTATTTAAGGTGATAATTTAATTTAAATTTATCTGAAATATTATAATTATTTACAGGTTTCTTTACAAATATCGTAATTTCCTGCCCTGGATTTCTCACCTGCAAAACAGGGAGTCCTTTCATTTTTGGGCGGGTTCCGGTTTGTTTTGTGCAGGACAATAAATCTTGAAGCATGATAATAATAAATCACAAAAGATAGAAACTGTTTACCTCGTTGATGGTCATTCATACATTCACCGGGCATACCATGCCATCAGGAACCTCTCTAATTCCAAAGGCTTCCCCACAAATGTTATCTTCGGTTTCACCAAGATGCTGCTCAAACTTCTTGCCGATAAAAAGCCAAAACATATAGTTATCGCCTTTGATGTCAAAGGTCCCACATTCAGACACAGGATTTATGAAGATTATAAGGCCAATCGTCCTCCAATGCCGGATGATATGTCGATTCAAATCCCCTTTACTAAAGAAATCATAAAGAACTTGAGTATCAAAATAATAGAAAAAGAGGGGTATGAGGCGGATGACGTCATAGGAACGCTTGCCAGGCTATGCGAAGACAAGGGTTTTAAGATTATCATAGTGAGCAGCGATAAGGATTTCAGACAGATAATATCTCCGAACATATCCATGTGGGACTCAATGAATGACAGAGTTACCGATTATTCTTCATTAAAAAAGACGTATGGTTTTGAACCTGAAAAATTCATTGATATCATGGGCCTTTCAGGCGACGTTAGCGATAATATTCCCGGTGTGCCGGGTATAGGAGAAAAGACCGCTGTAAATCTTATCAAGGAGTTCGGCTCTTTTGACAATCTATTTGAACATGCCGCCGAGATAAAAAGAAATAAACTGAGAGAGAATCTTCAGAAATCAAAAGAAAAGGCCGTTCTGAGCAGAAAGCTTGTCCGAATAGATCAGTTTGTGCCTATTGACGACAAGATTGATAATTTTGAAATCGGTGAGCCTGACAAGGAAGAATTATCCAGGATCTTCAACGATATGGAATTCAAGGAGTTGTGGGAAGAGTATGCTCCGAGACAAAAAATTTCTAAAGATTACAGACTCTGCCTTTCAAAAGATAGTTTGAAGGAATTGGCAAAAGAAATAAGAAAAAAGGGCATTGTCTCAGTCGATACGGAAACTACGAGCAAGGATCCGCTTAAGGCAAAGCTTGTAGGCATGTCCTTTTCGCTTAATGAACAGCAGGGATTCTACCTGCCGATTGCCCACCAATATCTCGGGGTTCCCTCCCAGTTGGGTCTGAATGAGGCGCGAGAAATCTTAAAAGACATCATGGAGGATAAGTATATCCTGAAGGTCGGCCAGAATATCAAATATGATGCTGAAGTCTTAAGGCGGCATGGGATAGAGCTGAAGGGTATCTATTTTGATACAATGATCGCCTCTTATGTTATCAATCCGGGTTTAAGGAGGCATAATCTTGATTATCTCGCGCAGCATTATCTGAATTACAGGATGATCAGTTATCATGAAGTAGCAGGAAAAGGTAAAAATGCATGTAATTTTGCGGAGATAGATGTTAATAAGGCTATGGAATATTCCTGCGAAGATGCCGACATTGCTTTGAGATTGATGCAAATTCTCGAACAACAGATGATATTCGATAAAAATGAGCGGCTTTTTTATGACCTGGAAATGAAACTATTGCCTGTGCTCATGGACATGGAAATGGCAGGTATCAAGATTGATATCCCATTTTTTAAGCAGATGTCCGTTCGTTTTTCCAAACAGATGAAAAGGATAGAGCAGGAAATATTTGATGAAGCCGGTATGGAATTTAATATCAATTCTCACCAGCAATTGGGATATGTCCTCTTTGAAAAGCTTAAACTCCCGGTTCAGAAAAAAACTGCCAGGTCCAAGAATTATTCCACGGATGTAAAGGTCTTAAAAAAACTTTCCGCGTTTTCTTATAAGATACCGGAACTTGTATTGCGTTACAGGACGATCTCAAAGCTTAAATCCACATACCTTGATGCCTTGATAAAGATGGTAGATCCAGATAGTGAAAGGATACATACCTCATATAATCAGACGGTTGCAGCAACAGGGAGGTTGAGCAGCAGCAATCCGAACCTCCAGAATATCCCTGTTCGCGGGGAGGAAGGGCGTAATATCCGGAAGGGTTTTATTGCCGGGGAAGGTCATTTTCTTGTGTCAGCGGATTACAGCCAGGTGGAACTGAGAATCTTTGCTCACTATTCTCAGGATGAGGCATTTATGGATGCCTTTAAAAAGGATAAGGATATTCATACCCGGACGGCGTCTGAAATTCTTGGGGGGGAGAACAATACAGTAACCCCTGAAATGAGACGAATTGCAAAGGCAATAAATTTTGGTATAATATATGGTATGGGGCCTAAGAAACTTGCAGATGAATTAGGCATAGATCTAAAGACTGCCAAAAATTATATGGCAAGTTATCATAACAGATATCCCGGTGTTAACAGATACCGGCAGGAAATGATTGAAACAGCGAGAGAAAAGGGGTTTGTGTCTACCCTTTTTAACAGGAGACGTTATCTGCCTGATATTCGGCATGCCAACCGTGTTATCAAGGCGGAGGCGGAGCGCATGGCCATAAACACACCGATTCAGGGGACCGCTGCAGACCTTATTAAAATGGCTATGATTACTATTCACAGCCGTCTGAAAAAAGATGGTTTCCGCTCCAGGATGCTGCTCCAGGTCCATGATGAGCTTGTCTTTGAGGTACCTGAAGAAGAGCTCGAAAGTATCATGCCCATGATCAGGCGGGAAATGGAGGAGGTGTATCCATTGGATGTGCCGCTGAAGGTGGATATAAATATGGGGAAAAACTGGGATGAGGCCCATTAATATTCAGGTGTTCAATAGTTCAGGGTTCAACGTTCAGGATTCAGGACTTCCTGAGAATGGAACCCTGAACCTGAATTATTGAACCCGTGAATCTGTAAACGTTTACCATATTTAGATTGGAATTTTGCTTATGTCTTATGTTTTCGGTCCGGTTCCATCAAGGAGATTGGGTCTCTCTCTTGGAGTTGACCTGATCCCGTTAAAGACCTGTTCTTTTGATTGTCTTTATTGTGAGGTTGGAAGAACCACATCCAAAACCATAAAAACAGACCTGTTTGTACCTGTAACTGAAGTGGTGTCAGCGGTAGAGAAGAAATTGCATAATTGCGTCCCTGATACAATAACGCTTGCAGGCTCAGGTGAACCTACGCTCTATTCCGGAATCGATCAGGTAATCGATTGTATCAGGGGAATGAGCAAAATCAAGCTTGCCCTTTTGACAAACGGGTCCCTTTTCTTCAAAAAAGAGATCAGGCAGCGTGTCCTTAAGACGGATATTATATTGCCGACTCTATGCAGCGCATTTGAAGATACATTCAGGAAGATCCACAGACCGCATCCGGACCTGCATCTTGCCATGATTGTCGATGGACTAAAGAAGTTGCGTTATGATTACAAGGGAAAAATCTTTCTTGAGATTGTTCTCCTGTCAGGGTTTAATGACACGGAAAAAGAGCTGGAAGGACTAAAGACACTGGCCCGGCAAATTTCTCCTGACCAAATACAACTCAACACGGTTGTTCGTCCTCCAGCAGATGCAACCGCGATATCTCTTGACGGAAAAACCATGGAAGAGATAAAAGTATTTTTTGGTGGTAATACGGAGATAGTTGCTGAAGTCCCTCTTGAAGGACGGAAAATAAAAGAGGTTTCCCTGATAAATATCCTTCTTGATATGATCCGGATAAGGCCGTTAAGCTCTGTTGATATTTCAAAGGCCTTAAATATCTCTATGGATGATGCTGAGGATATGATCAAAGGCCTCCTCATAAAAGGTTACATACGTAAACAGGAATATTCGGGTAAAATATTTTACTTAGTGTCCATCCATAAATAAGATAGTTTGTTCGAGATCAAGGCGCTCTAAAATTTTAACCACAGGAATACATTGAGTATTTCGAGGATTAAAATTTTAGCGCAACGCAGATATCGGGCAAAATAGCCATTTATGGATGGGCACTACTTAAGCAATCAGTCTTCAATAGCGGGTCAAAAATTACCCTGAGATTAATAAATAAATGAAAAACAGGCTCATCAATAATAAACACCGAAAATCTTCCCGAAATTCAGATCGATACTACGTTGGAATCGACGCGGGATCGGTCAGCCTTAATTGTATTGTTATTAACGATAAAAAGCAGATAGTTGCTGAGTCCCCTTACCAACGCCACTTCGGCAGGGTTGTAGATGGAGTTACAGCGTTTGTCCAGGGATTGTATGACGAATATGGAAAGGAGAAAATCCAGGCTATTTCCTTTACCGGCAATCACGGCAAAAAGTTTAGCGAAGTACTGGGAAACTTTTACGAATTCGAGACCATAAGTCAGGCTGTTGGCGGTGTCCATATAAAGCCGGACGTCAAAACGATTATCTGTATGGGCGGACAGGACACCGCCCTCCTGCAGATCAGGTATTTTCAGACAGATGATATCGGAATACATGACGACTGGGAACTTGAATCTTTCAATAC
The DNA here is from genome assembly GCA_021163285.1 of Deltaproteobacteria bacterium. Taxonomy (GTDB): domain Bacteria; phylum Desulfobacterota; class DSM-4660; order Desulfatiglandales; family Desulfatiglandaceae; genus JAGGXA01. Next base: position 5,433 of record JAGGXA010000222.1, read on the forward strand.
TAACGGTCTGTGTGCTTCAGGTACTGGCTCATTTCTCGATCAGCAGGCCCAAAGACTTGCTACATCTATTTATGCCGGCAAGGTAAACATGTCCCAGGATCATATAGATACGATACTGACGGATTTTATCAAATTAGGCCTCACAAGTGAAAAACCGGCTAACGTGGCCTGTCGGTGTACTGTATTTACCAAGTCCGACATGATACACCTTCAAAATAAAGGGGAACGACTCGAGGATATCATTCACGGCCTGCATGTTGGAAACGCCAGAAATTACATGAGCACTATAGTATCGAACCGGACGCTTGGAGAACCGATATTCTTTGTTGGAGGCCTTTCTTTGAATAAACTACAGGTAAAGGCATTTAAGAACTATTTTCCAGGCTTGACAGTGCCGCCTTACAGCACATCAGTCGGAGCCCTTGGAGTCGCTTTGCAGGCGCTTGAGCTGGGCAGGAAAGAAAAGATTGATCTTGAGACCCTGAAAAGCAGGCTTTCAGATAATGAGGTATCGATAAAAACAGCGCCAAGACTGGAGTTGAAAAAAACGAAATTCTCAGATTCCAATGACATCAAAATAAAGACCCTGAGCAAAAAAACCTGTGTATATTTAGGGATTGATATCGGTTCTACAACAACCAAGTATGCCCTTATTAATGAAGGACGCGAGCTCATACACAAAAGCTATATACCTACGCAGGGTAAACCGATAGAAGTCACGCAGAGACTTTTACGAATTATCCGCGACAGCTTTGGAACAAAAATTGACATCATCGGCGTTGCTACTACAGGTTCAGGAAGAAACGTTGTAGGTGATTTTCTTAACGTTGATCTGATAATTGACGAAATAACAGCACATGCAAGAGGCGCTGTGGAAATAGATCCGGAAGTGGATACCATCTTTGAGATAGGTGGCCAGGATTCAAAATATATCTGCCTCTCAAACGCATACCCTCTTGATTTTGATATGAATAAGGTCTGCGCGGCCGGCACAGGCAGTTTTTTGCATGAGCTTTCCAACAAGTACGGGATTAATATCGTAAATGAATTTCAGGAGATTGCCCTTTCATCCAAAGCGCCGGTCAGGTTAGCGGAAAGATGTACGGTGTTTATGGAATCAGACCTCGTATCTTATCATCAGAAAGGTGTCCCGCAGAATGACCTGATAGCCGGGCTATGCTACGCAATTGTTTATAACTACTTGAACCGTGTGGTGGGAAAAAGGAAGATTGGGCGAAAAGTTATGTTTCTCGGGGGGCCTTCCCTGAACAAGGGAGTAGTAGCTGCGTTTGAGGATGTCCTCGGAAAAGGTCTTATTGTGCCTAAGCACAGAGAGGTCCTCGGGGCCTATGGCGCGGCTGTCAGTGTCCATGAAAAAGTGTGCCGGAGTAACAAGAAGGAAACTTCTTTCAGAGGTCTTGCGTCCGCTATAAATGACCGGATGAATTATACCGAAAAGATATGCCGGGCAGACCCTGACTGCCACAATCAGTGCAAGTTGAAAATTTATGATTTTGACGGGCGTCGTAGTATATGGGGTGGGGAGTGCGGCCGCTATGAACTGACGAAAACAAAGGGGAAAAAGAAGGAGAACTTCTTTAAATTAAGGCAAAAGATATGGGAAAGCTACATGGAGGGGTTCTATGAAGAACTGGGGAGCGCCCCTTTAATGGAAGCGGATAAAAGGCCTACTGTAGGTCTGCAGCGATCCTTATACGGTATCCAGACCAGCATCCTGTGGGCCCACTTTTTCGACAGGCTCGGATTCAGGCTGGTGCTGACGCCCCCCACAAATACGCGTATATCAAAGGTGGGGACAGAGACAACACTGGTCGAGACATGTTATCCTGTGAAGGTCTCCCATGGCCATATCAAAGAGCTGGCGGGAAAGACAACGTATCTCTTTGTCCCTAATATGATCACTATGCCCACGCCGGAAGCTTCGGAAACAGGCTATTACTGCCCAATGGTCCAAAGCAATTCTTATATGGTCTGTGCAGCCCTTGGAATAGACCGTTCTTCCGTATTAAGTCCGGTTATTCACCTGAAATATGATCCCGATGCCCTTGCAATCGAGCTCTCAAAGCAGATGAAATCAAGGCTTGGGGTAAGCCAAGCAAAAATAAAAAAGGCCATCTACTACGCGCTGGAAAAACAAGAGCGTTTTGCCGATGAGCTCCATAAAAAAGGGAGGGATATCCTTGAAAATCAAAGGCATGATGAACCGGTAATAATTATTACAGGGAGACCATATAATCTTTATGATGAAAGGCTGAACCTGCGACTGGGCCAGAATCTTGGAAAGATTGGGATAACCGGGTTGCCAATGGATTTTATTGATGTATCCGCTATAGATCTTTCCGATTTTCCTTCCATGTACTGGGGACTTGGCGCCCAGATCCTGAGGACAGCAAAATATATACAGGATTATCCAAACTATTTTGGTCTTCATTTGACCAATTTCGGATGTGGCGCTGATTCCTTTATTGAGCATTTTTATAAGTATATTATGGCGGACAAGGCCTACTTGATCCTTGAACTGGATGAGCACACCGCAGTAGCAGGTGTAATGACAAGGATCGAGGCATACAAAAACGTAATAGAAAATATATTACAAAAAATGACATTAAAGATAAGACCGAACCTGAAACTGGCGAGTTAGTCTTTGAACGAAAAGCCCGTTCAGACACAATTTCGAATTTTGAATTTTGAATTGAGAAAAAGAATAATTGCAGGATGTTAATAATCCTGGCCTGTTTGTTGGTCTTGGCGTTAGCGCAAAAATAACGTTACATAATTGGCGCTCGGATTCAGGTTAAGTTATCTTTGCGCAAGCCCTTAACATATTTATCAATATCTCGGAATGAACGGCCTGATGAAACAAATAGTCCAAAATAAAACAGTTAATTTCCAATCTCTTACCAAGTCCGTAGGTAAATTTAATCTTAAAAACAAGATATGCCTGATTCCCGAGATGAACAGGATCGGGAGTTATCTCCTGGCCGCCACGTTCAGGGGATTCGGTATTAATGCGCGTGTTATGGATACTTACAAAGGACTTGAACTTGGTAATGAATACACTTCCGGTAAAGAATGCTATCCCTGTCAGATCACGACAGGGGATATTCTCTATTTTATAAAAAAGGAAAAGGAAAAGCTCGGCGGCCGCTTCAATCCGGGAGATTATGTTTACTTTATGCCGGAAGCGGATGGGCCATGCCGCTTCGGCATGTATAACAAATATCAGCGAATAGTGCTGGATTCTATTGATGGGCTGGATAAACTGAAAATTGCCTCGCTTTCCACGCAAGACGGCTATTCCTTAGACGGTATAATAGGAAAAGCGCAGGTGAAGGATCTCAGGAAGGCATCATATTTCTCCGTAGTAGTGGCGGATATACTTGACAGGTTGCTCTGGAGAATCAGGCCTTATGAAAAAGTACCAGGCACAACGGATAGATTTATAGAAAAGTTTATGCATATCATGGGAAGCGCCTTTGAGACACTTGGCCCGGTCAAGAAGTTTGATATGATCATTGATAAAATAGAAGAGATCATTGAACAGGGAAAAACGATTATTGATACGGATATTCCCTCAAAACCTTTAATCGGGATCGTTGGAGAGATCTACCTGAGATCGCATGTCCATGCAAACCAGGACTTAATCAGGATACTTGAAAGCTATGGGGCCGAGGTAGTAAACGCATCTATAGCGGAATGGGTAAATTATACGAGCTACGGCAACTTAAGGGCCGCTGTAACCGGTCTCAAAATGAACCTGCGTCAGCTCCGGCCCGGCCAGGTAAAAAAATATCTAAAGAAGATGATCAGTTTTAAGGGAGACCTTTTTTATCAGGAATACAGGCAAAAGCAGGTATACAAGCGGGTAACATCCGTTATTGATCTTGCCGAAGATCACAAGGTGGCAAACCTTGAAAAAATTCTTACGCAAAAAGACCTCTTGACTTTTGATATAGGCACTGAGGCCTGCCTGAGCATCCCGGGTGTCTTAAAATATATACAGGATGGTTTTAATGGGGTTGTAAATGTATATCCCTTTACCTGTATGCCGAGCACAATCACGTCTGCCATTGTAAAGCCCCTGATGAACAAGGTTGGGATTCCGTATCTCGATACCCCGTATGATGAGAGCCTGCAACCTGGGCGTGAAGCGGCCTTAAGGACTTTTATGTACCAGGCGCAGAATCATTTTAAACGGTACGGGAGAAAAAACATTCGTAACCGTTCACGGGTTTAAAGGTAGAAGGTTGGAGGTTAATAGCTCAATATTCAGGGTAACAACTTATGGATTCCCGGGCATCCTTCAATAAGTTCAAAAAATAGTTTACAGTTTGAACGTTTCCCGTTCCCACGCTCCGGCGTGGGAATACATGCCATACTCGGACAGCCTCCTGGTAAGTAATCCGGCGTAATTATTTATTGCCGAGGCCTTAATCCCACAGATTAAACATTTTCCCCCTGCATTGTTTTCCAGGAGCAGGGTTACTATGAGTTTGAATTAATTTATGACAAAAAAAATGCTTATAAACGCTGTAGAAGCGGAAGAATATCGAATTGCTCTGATTACAGATGGATTGCTTGATGGGTTTCATATTGAAACTGCTGCCTCGGAGCAAATAGTAGGGAACATATACAAGGCAATTGTAGAAAGGGTGGAACCCAGCTTGCAGGCCTGTTTCGTTAATTTTGGGAGTGATAAAAATGGTTTTTTGCAGGTAAATGACATACATTCGGAATATTATATAGATAAGATCGGACAGGCAAAAGACAAGGCTTTTCCTCCAATAGGAAAAATAATAAAAAAAGGACAAGAGCTCCTTGTCCAGGTGACCAAGGAGATGCCCGGACGCAAGGGCGCTCAGTTAACCACATATATCTCATTAGCCAGCCGGCATCTGGTATTAACTCCCGGCAGGACTACTTTCGGAATATCTCAAAAGATTGAGGATGAAAAAGAAAGGCAAAGGCTCAAATCTATTATGAGCCAGTTTAAAATACCGGAGGAGATCGGATGTATAGTGAGGACAGCAGGCCTGAAACAGAACAAAAGGGTGTTTTCAAGAGACCTGAACCGCCTGCTGAGGATGTGGAAAAATATCAAGAATAAAGTTGCAGATGCTCCTCCTCTTTCCATTATTCACAAAGAACAGGATATATGTTTCAGGACCCTCAGGGATTATTTTACAAATGATATTGTTGAAGTACTCGTTGATGACAAGGAGACATTTGTCAAAGTAAAAGACTACATGCAAATTGTTTCCCCGAGGAATAAAGGATGTGTAAAATTATACAAGGAAAAACGCCCGATATTTACTCATTACGAGATTGAAAAACAGATTGAAACCATCTACAGCAGCACGGTTCCTCTCAAGTCAGGCGGTTCGATTGTTATTAACCCTACTGAGGCCCTGATCTCGATTGATGTAAATTCCGGGCGGGGGAGATCCGGAAAAAACATTGAATCCACGGCTTTTAAAACCAATCTCGAGGCAGCTTCGGAGATCTCGAGGCAGCTTCGTCTAAGAGATATGGGCGGGCTCGTGGTTATTGATTTTATTGATATGAAAGATAGAAAGCATATAAGAGAATTAGAGAAACTGATGCGTGACAATGCAAAAAATGACCGGGCCAAGATTAACATGGCCCACCTCTCGAAATTCGGGCTTCTCGAACTCTCCAGACAAAGGTTGAGGCCATCTATTGAATCCAGGAGTTACCAGACATGTCATTGCTGCCAGGGACGGGGCATTATCCTCTCAGTTGAAGCCTCTTCCGTATCATTCTTACGTCAAATCTGGATGGGTGTTTCAAGAAAGGGTATTAAACATGTAAGAGGTATACTACCCTTAGAAGTGGCTACATACCTTCAGAATAAAAAAAGAAACGAAATTGCTCAGCTTGAGAGCCGTTATGATGTAGATATAATCATAAGAGGAGATCCATCTCTTCCTCCAGGAGGAGGAAAGCTGGAATTTTTAAAGGAAAACGGTAGTTGGGAAGGATAAACGTCCGGTAAAAAGACAAGGATAGCCGTTTATGGTTTGAAACCCGAACCTAAAAACGAAAATTTTGGGAGACCTGCCTGCGCGTCGCCACACACAGGCAGGGATGAAACAAGTCTATGAGTTGGATATTTACAAACAGGCAGAATAAGGGCTTATGTTCAACAATATTATTTACTTTATTATAGTTCTTTTGACATATAGCATCAACTTTCCTGATAACACGCATAGACATTCTCTCGCCTTCTTTCTTATCATGCTCTTATTGAGCTGGTTCCTTTTTGCCGGATACTGCAGTTTCAGGTTCAGGAGCCTTCAAAAGTCTTTCAATCATGGGACGGTAAATAAGGATCTTTTGGCCGTCCGGTATCGGAAACTTGTATCTAGGCTTTCTCTTCTTGCAATAATATTTTTCGGCCTGGCGGTTTATCTCTTTGACCTCAAATACTGGGTAGAGTTAATTCCCGGATTTGAACGGTTTTCCTTGTTAGGCGATTCTTGTGCCATTTCATTATTTATCTTTTATCTGATTACGATATGGTATCTGGCATATCCTGTCTACTGTTTGATATTTCAGCCTTTATTTACGAAATGGTCTTATATCCTCTCTAATTTCAGACTCAACATCCCAATACTCTTTCCCTGGATTATTTTTTCTCTTGTATATGATGTCATTTCATTAAGTCCCTGGCCCGGCCTTAATAATTTTGTGAATACAATCCAGGGACAAATAATCTCTTTTATATGCCTTATTACTATTCTAATGCTTTTTCTGCCGAAGTTAATACTGTCTTTTTGGGGGTGTAAACCGCTTGATAACCAGGAAAAAGGGCGGCAATTGAAGACATTCCTTAAGGAGAAAGGCTTTAAATACCGTCAGCTCCTGTTATGGCCTATCTTTGAAGGAGAAATGATGACTGCCGGTATTATGGGAATTACAGGCAGGTACAGATATATCCTTTTCACCAATTCCATCCTCAATATATTATCCATAAGAGAGTTAAAAGGAGTCCTGGCCCACGAAATGGGCCATGCAAGGTATCGTCACCAACTTCTGTTTATACTCTTTTTTATCGGTTTTATCGTGCTTTCTTTAGAATTATTTGACCTTTATTTCTATTTAATTTTTTTTAACCCCTTGTTTATAAGTATGGGTTACAGCAACGATTCTCAATCCTTAAACCTGTTATACCTATTATTTTCCGTACCGGTACTGATTTTCATATTTATCTATTTTCGCTACCTGATGGGTTTCTTTATGCGTAATTTTGAACGTCAGGCAGACCTGTACTCGGCAGCGGTTATGGGAACTCCCGAGCCTGTAATCAGCTCACTTGAAAAGATAGCCTTTTATAGCGGTAAGACGAGGGACGTCCCAAGCTGGCACCACTTCAGTATCAGGCAGAGGGTGGACTTTCTCCGGCGAACAGCCAATGAGCCAAAACTGTTGAAAAAGCATAACTGCTTTGTATGGAAATCTCTTTTAATTTATATAGGCTGTCTAATTATTTCAGGCTGTTTCCTGGATTTCAGCCCCATGAAAGAGAACCTGCTCTATTCGTTAGTCGGAAAGACGATATCCCGGCAGCTAATAAATGATCCTGAAAATACTGATCTCTATATGGACCTGGCCATTGTATACAACTATTTGGACAAACATAAAGATGAGATCGAGATATATGAAAAGATTCTTGCCTTGAAACCCGACCATGCAGATGCGTTAAACAACCTGGCCTGGCTGCTTATCACATCCCCCGACAAAAAACTGAAGAATGAAAAACGCGCTCTTGTGTTAGCCAAAAGGGCGGTTGCCATCAAAAGGAATTCCATGTTCCTCGATACCCTGGCAGAGGCCTGTTTTGAAAACGGTTTAACAGATGAGGCCATCAGGAATATCAAAGAAGCGATCAGCCTCGCAACTGATAACAGGGACTATTACATAAATCAGCTTCAAAAGTTTCAAAGCCGGTAAAAATCACGGTTACCTTTTATTCTTACTCATTTTGGCATCTCATCTTCAGGTCATTTTGGTTTTTACTTTGCGGAGTCCTCAAGCCCGCCGCTCATCCTAATTATAGTGGACCCCAAAAATGAGACAATGTGTTAAGGTATGCTCCTGACCAGAAAGGAGGAGCAAATTGAAAAAGAGAAAGACTTTTACCAAGGAATTCAAAGCCAGAGTAGCTTTGAATGTCATAAAGGGGCAAAAGACCATAGGGGAACTGTCAACAGAATATGGGGTCCATCCCAATCAGATCGGGCAGTGGAAAAAAACATTGTTAAAGGATTCGGCCGAACTTTTTGCACAGAACAAAGAT
>JAGGXA010000148.1 GCA_021163285.1 Deltaproteobacteria bacterium
GGCTTGAAGTATCGTAGTACGTCTGCGCCCTTGCCGCCTTGCACCTGCCTGCAGCAGGCAGGTCTTCGACAAACTCGACGCTTGCAGGATTTAGGTATAACATAAAACCGGCGTTGACATATTGTTTTTATATCAGCTATATTTAATATATCAAGGAATTTTACTTCTTATTTTTTATTTCGGACTAATGGATATGATGAAAAAGATATCAGCAGTAATCTTTGATTGTGATGGGGTGCTTTTTGATTCCAGGCAGGCAAATACAAATTTTTATAACCGGCTTCTTTCAGACTTCGGTCTTCCCCTCATGACGGAAGAAGAGATCTCTTATGTGCACATGCACACGGCTTGCGAATCAGTACAATATATTTTCAGAAATTACCCTTTTAAAGAGGCCGCTCAGAAGCAACGATTGAAAATGGACTATTCTCCATTTATCAAAGACATGGTAATAGAACCGGGGCTTAAAAAATTATTAAAGATATTAAAACCCGGGTTTGCCCTCGCTATTGCGACAAACAGGAGCAACACCATAGGAGAGGTACTTGAATATAATGGTCTTACAGAATTTTTTGAAGTTGTTATCTCATCACTTGATGTTCAGAGACCAAAACCCAACCCGGAATCCCTCTTTAAAATCCTCGATTTTTTTAAAATATCTCCGGATGAGTCAATTTATATAGGCGATTCCGTTGTGGATTATGAAACAGCAGATGCTGCAGATGTTCCATTTATTTCTTATAAGAACAGGCAGTTAAAAGCTGCATATCACCTGGATTGCCTGATGGATATGGTTGACATTATAAATTCTTGATAGTCCTAAACAGGTAGTGGAAGCCTGCTTAAATGAAAATATACAGCTAATATTATCAATAAGTTACTGTTCTACATATTTCCCTTATCACTACATGTTAAGGACTGCCAATTTTTAAATGACGGGATACCTTGTCTCAGACAGCAGAGGTATTATCTGTATTCGAAATCGGAAAGATTGGGAATTGTGAAAATTTGACCTAATTCGGCATTCTTTTAATGGTTTGGTCTTTTAAGAGCCTTTCCGCTTCATCTGCAAAAGGAGCTGCAGGATCAAGTTTAACACTCTTCTTCAATTCTTTCGATGCTTCAGCTCTTTTATTAAGCCTGTGATATAGCTTCCCGAGGTAAAAATGCGCTACTGCATAATCGGGGAAAAAAGAGATTGCCTGTTTATAAGCCTTAACAGCCTCATCGTCCTTCCCTGTTTTCTCATAGACAAGTCCTAAATTTCTGTAACAGAGACTGAATGAAGGGAATAATTCCAATGCCTTATTATAATTCTTGACAGCATTTTGATAATCTCCTTTTTTGAAGTAGATAGAGCCAAGGTTATTATAAGCATTTGAAGGCGTTCTATATGTAGCATCATCAGCCGCTTTTTTGAAAGCATTAACAGCCAAATCCCACTTCTCTTGTAACCCATAAACCAGACCTAAGTCATTCCAGACTTCCGGAAAGTTTGGCCGTAGAGAAACAGCCTTCTTGAAATGTTTGATCGAAAGCACAAATTTTCCTGATTTACGGTAGGCTACTCCAAGTTCATAATGCAATTCGGAATTTTTTGGGTCTAATTTTTCGGCTTCGAGCAATTTCTCTAAACCAGGGCGTAACTGACCGTTACTGATAAGGGAGTTCCCAATTTCGTGGAGGGCCTGAGCCTTTTTTTTTATATCAACTTTGGTCCCGGCACATCCTGTCACAACCAAAAAAAGAATAATGCAGGAAATAGTATATATTTGTTTTATCATTATAAATAAATCACCTGTTCGAGATAACAGACATTAAAAGCGGGAGCAAATCCATTATAGTTGCCTGAAATTACTAAAGGACGGGGACGAAATAACATCCCCAGGCAGGCGCACGGATTCAGGTCAGGTTTGTTCGATCTAAAAGTACAAAAGTTGCAGCAATAGTGAACTATTTCAAGATTTTTGTACTTTTAGATCGGGTAAAGAGATGGCCTGAAGCTTTGATGCATAGTTGGAGAAGTCAATTTGTCCTCGTTCCTAAACCTGTCTGTCTGAGTATGGGAGCACGGTCGGTGTAAGGAAAATCAATAGCTCAGTCTTTCCCTCCATATTGTCTTGGGCTTTAAATAACCAGCCTAATAAAGGGATATCCCTCAACCAGGGAATTCCTGAACTTTCATTGGTCATTGTTTCTGTATATATACCACCGATAACAATGGTGTCACCACTTTTTACCATTAATTTTGTATCAATGTCCTTTCCGGCTTTTGAATTTTCTCCTGTCTGTTGTTCATCTTTAACCTTGACCTCTAATATAACATAATTGTTATAACTAACGTCAGTAGGAGAAACCTCGAGAGAAAGAGTCGCAACGACCTCTTTTGGTTCAACATTTTCAGCCGCTGCAAGGTAAAAAGTAGACCCCCGGCTGATTTTTGCCGATTCACCAACGCTCGCTATTACCTTAGGGGCTGAAACAACCTTGGCCCTGCCATCGCTCTCAGCAAGGGCAAGACTGGCATCAAGGTTGATTGCTCCCATCCCGCTTGAGGTCAGCTTGGCAAAATTAAGGGCGATATTAGAGGCCCAACCATCCGGGCTACTCGTGGAAAATGTGCCGCCATATACCCTGTCTCCCCCTTCGCCTAAATCAATTGCTGTTGGCGGAATATCCACAGTCTCATGGGTATTTTTCCGCCATCCCGACGTGGCATTATTCCATTGAATACCGAGGTCACGACTGAAATTCGTTGATGCATCAACGATTCTGGCTTCTATCATGATCTGTTTTAATGGAGTGTCAAACTCTTTAATCATATCTTTTACTCTGTCGATCACTGATTTGACTTCAGTCAAAATAATTGTATTTGTGCGTTTATCAATGCTGATACTGCCCCGCTTGGTCATGATTGGCGCAATGTGAGGCTTAATATCCTTTTCGGCGTTGGCAAAATCAATATGTAAATATTCCGTTTTGAGCGGCGCCAGTTCTTCTTCGATTTTTCGTACCTTCTTTTTTTCTGCATTCAGTTTTGAAATCTCGCTCTTTTTCATAATCCAGACGACATTTCCCTCACATCGCATACCAAGGTCATTATTTGCGAGCACAAGATCCAGGGCCTGGTCCCAGGGCACATTCTTTAATCTCATAGAGACCGTGCCTGATACATCAGGACCCCATACAATATTTAAATTGCTGATCTCTCCAATGAGTCTCAGGATATTTGTCACATCTGCATTTACAAAGTCCAGGGTCATAGGTTCACCCCTGTAAACACCTGTTCCAAGCCATGATGTTGGAGAATGAATATCTACCGGCGTCTGTTCTTTTGGGGTTTGAGCCTGAGCCGATTTCTTTTGAGCTTCGGATAATTTTTGTGTGTTGGTCTTTTTCTCTAAGGGGATTTTTGCAACCCGGGCTCTCTTTTTTTGAATTTCCGCCAGCTTAAGAGGGATAATCTTCTTTTCAGGAGGTTTTACAGATGTTGGACCAAAATCAATATGTATATCATGATCCGTTTGATCAATGTGGTAAGGAACCAACTCTCTTAAAAATATTGCAAGAATGAGCCGGTTATCAGCGCTGGAATAGCTGGGTTTTACCCTGTCCACAGCCCCCTCGAACTGGTAACTGTCAAGACGCTTCAAAAGAAGCTGGGGGACTGTTGTCTTTTCTATGGTCAAGAGAAGTTTTTTTAACCCTTTACGTTCCAGGTTATAAACAGCTTTATCTTTCGTCGTAACGGTAAGCCTGGCTTTACCATGGTCCAGCATGGCAAAATCGATACCAAGGGTCTGATTCGGGCTTTTGGAATCCGGTTTGAAAAATATCCTTGGCTCAGATACCTCTTTAACTGCTTCATCTACATCAACGCTATCCTGAGATACCGAAGACATACCCGATTCCCCTTCAAGAGATTGCGCTGAGGTCTCAGGCATTAGTCTGATGGTAATTATATTATCTTTTTTAGCAGTCTCATATTTTAATGCTTTTGCAAGTCGCACAACCACTCTCGTATTTGCATGTCCGTTTATGTTCTTTTTAACGCGAACATCCGTAACATATCCGTTATTCACTCTTGTTAATTCAGGCAGATTGCTCCCGGCAGTTCCTTCAATGTCAAGCACTAACCTGAGCGGATCAACTAATTGAAATACCGTGTAAGATGCAGGGCCGGCATAAATAATGTCAAGAAGAGTTATATCAGGCGCTTGAGTCCTGACCTTTAGATCTTCAACCGTGGAATATCCTGATTTTTCACTGGATTGATTGAGCTTACCACCCGTTGCGCAGCCGAAAAAGCATAAAGTTGCTATTACGAGACAGATTTGCGAAAATGATATGGTTTTTTTAAATACTTTTATTAACATAAGTGTTCTCCTGAGAAAACATGATCCTAATTTGAAAATCTAACAAATACAGTAACCTTTATGCTTATTTTTTCCCTGTTCCATTATTCCGTATGCAGCTTCCTTTTAATATATTTCGTTTTCTTACGACCTTTGAAATCCGTATGATTTTCACGAATAATGATTTCCTGGTCTTTAATTTGACTTACGACACCTTCATTCATCCCGACTGCAGTACCCTCCCTGATTACATGCCCAAATCCTTTGGCATCACGCAGCATGGCCCAATTTCCTTTTGGGCCTGTAATAATTGCTATTAGATCAAGCTGTGAAAGATCAAGGGTTTCGAGATAAGTCTTTGGTTTTCTCTTTCTTTTTTCTTCAACAGATTCCTGAACATGGATAAAGGATTTAAAAGGGTCAGTTTTGCCTAAGGGGTTATATACATAGCCTTGTATTGATTTCTGATCCGTCTTTTTATACTGTTCCCCTGTCTTTTGGTCAGGGAAAAGTCCTTTTATACCTTTGGTGCCTTTATATATTATATTTGCCGGTTCAGTAGCGCCTAAAGCAAAAAAAAGCATGAACATCACGGTAAAAAACAGACCAGGGCCTGAACATCGACTATTTTTTCCTTCTTTTCTTATTTCTTTTGTTAGCCTTCTCATCGGCTTTTCCTTTAAAACGGTATGTTACGGCCTCACAGTTAACCTTCAAATCCGAAGAACCCTGTTTAACCGGCTTCATGGAGACATTAGTGATGTTTACAATCCTTTCCATTCGACCAATTTTATCAAAAAAGATTGCAATATCATGGTAATTACCTGTGACCTGCATAGAGACGGGAATTTCCATATAAAAACCCTTCGCCTTTTCACCCTTAGGATTGAAAAGATCAAAATCCAGATTTGATTCATTACCCAATTGAGAAATACTGCTTAAAAAATTTGGAATTTCACTTTTGTTGGGTAAGAGTTTAAGGGCCTGCGCAAATTGGGCTTCAACCTTCTCCTGCTCTTTTTTAAACTTTGCCAAATCATCTGCCGTTTTTTTTGCCTTACTGATTTGCTGTTGCAGTTTTGTGATCTTATTCTCTGTGCGTTTGATTGCATCTGATTTTGGTATATATATAAAAAAGATAAAAAGCCCTATAAGCAGAAGATGAGTTACTGCAAAAATCAAGACCCTGTACTGCATCTTGATCGTTTCAATTTTTTCTACAAAGGGTTCCGGTAGCATTGTCTTTTTGTCTCCAGACGAATAACTTATAGGGGGCTGTCCGAGAATAGCAATTTTTTCCAAAATCAAGGCTTGCTCAAAAAATTACCGCAGGCATATAGTTGATATCGGAGTCTCGCAAGCTCGCTTACCTCCGAGGATAATTTTTTCAGCATAACGCAGAGTTTGGGGAAAAGGGCATTCCAGAACAGTATCCTATCGTCTTCTTCTGCTCTTGTTCTTTTTCTTTTCTTTTTCCTTATAAGAATATATTTTGCAGGACAACATAAAATCGATAATACTTAGTTTATAGTTTGAAAGGGTTTTTGATTTTGCCGATTTAAGATCTACAGATCTTATATGCTCGGCTTTTTCAAGGTTTTTCATAAAAAGTGATAACGTTTCATTATCCATGGCTGATCCTTTTAAAGAAAGTATGCCGGATTTTTCTTGAAGGGATTGAAGCCATAATTTTTCTTTTGGAACAGTTTGCGAAATTTCGTCCAAAAGAAGGACAGGACCTGTTTTATTCTTTTCAAGCTTTTTGATTACGTCAAGTTTGGTTTGGGTGCTCTCAATCTTCTTTTTCAACTCTGCGATTTTTTTAGTGGTGCCTGAATATGAGGCCAGCTCTTTCTTTTTTGATTTCATATTATTTACTAATAAATTCAACTTGCTGCGTTGATTCAGGAAAATACCGGCTAACAATAAAACAACAAGCAATACTGAAAGAGCATAAATGCTGAGCTGTTTCCTGATATTCTCTTTCTTCCTTACAGCCCTATAGGGTAGAAGATTTATCCTTATCATTTGTCACCAATATGTCTTAATGCCAGTCCTACGGCTACAGCAGCTTGTGGAGCCATGAACTTTAAGTACATGGGGTCAATAAGCTTTTCGTCAACTATAAGGTTGGCATAAGGGTTCAGTTCTTCCACAGGTATGCTTGTTTCCCGGTTCAAGTATTGCTGAAACCCGGAAATCCTGCATGATCCCCCGCTGACAAGTATTTTGGTTATTGTTTCATCAGGGTAAGAGCTCGCTACAAAGTCCAGAGCTCTTTTAATTTCCATTACCCACTCTAAAACCACGGATTGAAATATTTCCTTCAGTTTCTCTTTATCCTTGACCGAACCTGTACCGCCTAATTTTATGTTTTCCGCTTCTTTATAACTCACAGCGTATCTGGATATGATCTCTTTCGTGATATGGAATCCACCATAAGGAGAATCCCTTGTAAACAGGGATACACCATTTTTGATAACATTTATCCCCAGTTCCTCTGCTCCGATATTAACTAGAGCAAAAGAACCTTCAGGCTCCATTTCCTCTGCATTAATCTCAAACGTATTTTGCAAGGCAAATGCATCCACGTCCAACAGCACCAGCTTCAGACCTGCAAGCTCAAGCAGGGATACATAATCATCAACAATCTCTTTTTTTGCGGCCACCAACATAACTTCCATCTGTTCAGGGCCTTCTTTATCCTGTTGCTCTTTATCCTCAACATCAGTCAATTCATCTCCAAAGCTCAGGATGTCATAATCAAGATTCACTTCATTAATATCAAATGGAATATATTGTTCAGCCTCCTCATGAATAAGAGCTTCGAGCTCCGATTCATCCTTCGTATTCATGGTAATCTTTTTTACTATCACAGGATAACCGGATATAGAGGTAGCCACTGCCTTCTTTTTTATCTTGAGATTTTTAAAAAGATTATTGATAGCCGACGAGACGATTTCCATTTCTTTGATGGAACCTTCTACAATCGCTTCCGGAGGCAGCCCGATAACTCCGAGATTTTTAAGGACTCTACCTCTCTTTCCGTAATCTATCTCCACCAATTTAATGGAATGAGAACCGATATCCAGACCTATTAATTGATTTTTTTTGGGTATAGCCGTGATTGTTTTTTGTATTGTAATCATCAGGTAGAACCGTTTTCTCTTGAGGTTTGAAATAATATCTATTTTATGATATAATTTTTGATTTTTTAATTGTTATCACTTTATATAAGCGTTTACGGTTTTTTTTATAAATTATGTAATCCATGAAGAAATTTTGGCATTAATTTCAATTCTTAAATGAATCATGTGATTATTCAAATTTGAACGAATAAATACTGCAAAAGATATACCATAAACAATAAGCTTAGCTAAAAGAGAATGAATTCAATAAGATATAAGTATACCATAACATATAACCTCTTATTGCAGCTCATTATTACCGGTTCATTGTTGACATTTCTGACATGGATAACCTGACTTGTCCACTTTGTAAGCGTTCACAGGTTCTATGAGGCTGTCCGACATGGACAATTCCGATTTTTGGATAATCCCTGACTGATTGAAAAAAGTCAACAGTTGCTTTGCATAATTTGATATTCTTACTTGAAATGAAGATAAATCAAGACAGATAGTGCCTGAAGGAAAAACCGTTCAGACACAATTTTGAATGTTGAAATGAGAAAAGGAACAACTTCAATATGTTAACAGTTCCAAAACTGAATGGAAGAAACAAATATCAGGGCTTTCGTTCAGGCGCTGATTATATAAAGATCAGAGGGGCAAGACAGCACAACCTGAAAAATATCTCCATCGACATACCAAGAGAGTGTCTTGTCGTTATTACCGGGTTATCCGGCTCAGGGAAATCTTCTCTTGCTTTTGATACCATCTATGCGGAAGGACAGAGAAGATACGTGGAATCCTTATCCGCCTATGCCCGTCAGTTTCTGGAACAAATAGACAAGCCGGATGTAGATTCCATTGAAGGGCTTTCTCCTGCCATCTCTATCGAACAACGAACTTCGAGCCGTAATCCCCGTTCAACGGTCGGCACCGTTACTGAGATATATGACTATTTAAGGATATTATTTGCCAGGGCAGGCCGGCCTTATTGTCCAAGGTGTAATCTGCAAATCAGCTCCCAGACCACGCAGCAGATCGTAGATCAGATCATGGGAATAGAACAGGGAGCAAAGATACAGGTGCTTGCACCTTTGATTGAAGGCCAAAAGGGGGAACATGCCAAGCTCCTCAAAAGTCTCCGGAAAGATGGTTTTAGCAGGGTCAAAATAGATGATAAAATCATGCTTCTTGATAAAGGTATAAAGCTTGAAAAAAATAAAAAACATACGATCAGCGTCGTGGTGGACAGGTTGGTCATCAAGAAGAAGATTCAGCGGCGTCTGACCGATTCCATTGAGCTGACACTATCATTATCTGACGGCAAGGTTGTGATTGATGTAATAGGTGCAGATGAGCAATTTTTCAGTCAGAAAGCAGCTTGTCCTGTCTGTGGGTTAAGCATACCGGAGCTAACTCCTCAGATGTTCTCTTTTAATAACCCCCGTGGCGCCTGCGAGGTCTGCAGCGGACTGGGCACAAAAAAATATCTTGATCCTGAGCTTATAGTTCCTGATGCGTCTCTTTCCCTGAGAGAGGGTGCCATTGCTCCCTGGGCTAAAAAAAACTCAGTTCATTTATATAATATGTTTGAGTCTCTTTGCCTGCATTACAACGCTGATATCTGTACACCTTTTAAAGAGCTTACAGAGGAATTTCAAAAAGTTATCCTTTATGGTTCAGGTAAAGAAGAAATCAAATTTTTTTTTGATATGGATGACGGAAAGGATTATTCTTCTCATCCTTTTAAAGGAATTATCCCGATCCTCGAAGAACGGTATAGCGAGACAAATTCATATCATATTCGTGAAGAAATTGAAAATTACATGGATATTCGGCCCTGCCCGGCGTGTGCCGGGGGCAGGTTAAACCCTGTCAGCCTGATGGTTCGAGTCGGAGGAAAAACTATTAACGATATTACCTCTCTTTCCATTGAAAAGGTATATGAATTTTTTCAAACCATTAAATTAACCCGGAAAGAAAAAATTATCACCAAAAGGGTCTTAAAAGAACTCAGAGACAGACTCGGTTTTTTAAGAAGTGTAGGTCTTGATTACCTTACGATTGACAGGGCTTCCGTTACCCTCTCAGGAGGTGAGGATCAGAGAATCAGACTCGCTACACAGATAAGCTCAGGTCTTGCAGGCGTACTCTATGTCCTGGATGAACCAAGTATAGGTCTCCACCAGAGAGATAACCTGCGACTTTTAAATAATTTAAAAAGGCTGAGAGACCTGGGAAATACTGTTCTCGTAGTAGAGCATGATGCTGAAACCATCTTGACGGCGGATCATGTTATTGACATGGGCCCGGGAGCAGGCCGCAAGGGAGGGAATATAATTTTCCAGGGAACCCCCGATGAATTGCTCCGGGACAATACCTCTCTGACCGGACAATACCTTGCGGGCACGCTTTCCATTCCCGTACCAGGTTTAAGGAAAAAAGGGACGGGAGAGGAAATTGTAATTCATGGTGCAAAAGAAAATAATTTGAAAGAGATCACGATCAGGATTCCCCTCGGTACTTTTACCTGTATTACAGGTGTTTCAGGTTCCGGAAAGAGCAGCCTGATAAACGGCATCCTTTTTCCGGCGCTTAGCCGGACACTTTATCGATCTAAAAGAAGGTGCGGACGGATGAAATCGATCGATGGAATTCACAACATTGATAAGGTTATCAACATTGATCAAAGCTCTATAGGCAGGACCCCAAGGTCTAATCCCGCCACTTATACCGGGATTTTTACGCTTATCCGCGAACTTTTTTCCATGTTGCCCGAATCAAGGGCAAGGTGTTACAGACCAGGGAGGTTCAGTTTTAATGTAAAAGGAGGTAGATGCGAGACATGCAGGGGTGAAGGCATAATAAAGATTGAGATGCATTTCCTGCCGGATGTTTATGTATTATGTGAAACATGCAATGGGCTTCGATACAACAGAGACACGTTAGAGGTAAAATATAGAGGATATTCCATTGCAGATGTCCTTGATATGACAGTAAACCAGGCCGTTGGTTTTTTCGAAAATATCCCAGGCATAAAAAATAAATTAAAGACCCTTATAGACGTGGGACTGGGCTATATCAAACTTGGCCAGCAGGCCACTACCCTGTCCGGAGGTGAAGCTCAGAGGATCAAGCTCTCAAAAGAACTGAGCAAAAAAACAAGCGGCAGGACTCTATATCTACTCGATGAACCAACAACAGGGCTTCACTTCGCAGACATTCAAAAACTCCTCGAAGTCTTGAATTATTTAGTAGAACTTAATAACACGGTAGTCGTTATTGAACATAACCTTGATGTCATAAAAACGGCTGATTATATTATTGATCTCGGCCCTGAAGGAGGGGAAAGGGGCGGTTATGTAGTGGGTACCGGAACCCCTGAAGAAATTGCAAAAATTAAGGGTTCCTACACAGGACAGTTCCTTAAAAAAGTCCTCTATAAAGACCTTTCGTAACCATTCGCGGAACTTTGAAATCAGAAAAGAGCAATTTGGCATTCATACTTTTGTGCTTTTGATCAAGTTTCAGGAGATGAACGACTGTGACCTTCCGAGATGATATGCAAGGTTCTCCAGTTTCATTGTAAAATCAACATTTTCAACCACGCAACATGCCGGGGCGCTGACCTGGAAGGAGGTAAAATTAAGGATAGCCTTGACCCCGGCATCCATGAGCAGGTCGGAAACCTTTTGAGCTCCGGAAGGAGGTGTGGTAACAACACCGATCTCAATATGCAGGGACTGAACCAGTTTTCCGGCCTTGCTTAGAGATTCAATGATTAGCCCGCATGGAAGCGTTTTCCCGATTTTCTCAGGATCAACATCAAAAGCGGCGACAAACTTGTAACCCATTTTTTTGAAATTTTCATTTTCAACGATCGCACTGCCAAGATTACCCATCCCAACAATACATAGTGTCCATTCACGATTAGTTGCCAGGATATTCTTGATTTCATTTAAGAGGGCTTCGGTATTATATCCAACCCCCCGGATACCAAACTCACCAAAATATGCAAGGTCCTTCCTGACCTGAGCGGAACTTACGTCACATAAATAAGCGAGCTTTTCTGATGAAATAAGGTCTGTCCCGCTCTTTAGAAGGTTTTCAAGCGGCCTTGAATAGAGTGCAAGCCGTTCTATTGTAGGCGCCGGTATTTTAGAGTCTTTTATCATTCAATTAGCGCTCAATTCATAAATGAACAATTTTCACTGACCAGGCTGTAAAAGATTGCAGGTATCCCATGAAGGACGGGATATCATAACACCTGTAACCTTATAACCCTGAATCATTAAAACTGTGAACATTTATAAGAATCACAAACATTGTGAAATTTTGCGCATGATTAAAGAAAAAAAAGAAGGCTTTCGCCCTCTTTTTTTTTAAAAAGGTTAGCTACCCATAGCTTTTAAGATACCATCCAGCATCGGTGCAAGATCGGGGATCTTAAATACCATAATAAAGCAAATTACCAAAGCATAAATACAGAGAGACTCGATCAGAGCAAGACCAATAATCATGGTTGTCATGATCTTTCCACCTGCTTCGGGGTTCCTGGCCGTTCCCTGAAGGGCACCGTTAATGGCATAACCCATGGCGAGGCCGGTTCCCAGAGCAGCAATACCGATAGCGAAACCGCAGGAAATGGCAATTCCGAAGAACACCCACATACCTGCTGCCGCGGCAGATTCATCAGCCGCATAACCCATTGAAGTCATTCCCAATAAAAGTACCACTGCAAAAGCCCCAATTAATCCTTTCTTTGACATGTAATCCTCCTTTCTCGAAAATTAATATTTACGGCCTTCTTCCAAAACAACAATATAATAATAAAAAATTATTATCATTCAACCAGTTTATGAACTGACTAAAACCCCAGGAATGTAAGCGTTTACCCTTACCGCGGCATATACACATGGATATGGTGTCCGTGCGAACATTTACGATCAATCTAATGCGCCTCTTCCATTGCACCGACAAAATAGATAGTGGAAAGAAGCATGAAAACAAGAGCCTGAATCAAGCTCACGAGGATACCTAAAAAAAGAATCGGCAATGGCGCGAAGTAAAGACCAGCCAGCATAAAAAGAATACCTAACACTGTTTCTTTTCCAAAGATATTACCAAAAAGCCTGATACTCAAGGACATAACACGGGCAAAATGACCAATAAGCTCAATAGGTAACATTAAAGGAGCGAGCGGCCAGACAGGCCCCAAAAACTGCTTACAGTATTTTATCCCATGAAATCTGATGCCGATGATATGGGTATATCCAAATGTGCACACAGCAAGAGAAAGAGTAGTATTAAGGTTGGCGGTAGGAGAGTAAAAACCGGGCATTAATCCAATCAGGTTGCATATGAGAATATAAAAAAAGAGGGTAGCAATAAATGGGAAAAAGAATCTTCCTTCAGGCCCTGTGATATCAATCATAAAATTTTCCAATCCATCTATCATTAGCTCAAACACATTCTGCCCCTTTTTTGGAAATAACCTGAGACCCCTGGTGAATAAGGCAGCGCCCAGCATCATAAAGAGCATAATTAACCAAGAGTGAGTAACCTGTTCATATTTATGGGCAAAATGTTCGTATCCCAAAGATGACAGGATCTCGTTAATAAAGAAGTAATGATATCCCATAATTTATACCGCCTCCCCGGAAGATCTTTTCCTGATCAGATTGATTCCAAGACAAATGATACTCATCACAATTATTGATAAACCTATAGTCAGTCCTATTGGATTAACAACCTGCCGCGTGATTAAAAAATAAATAAGAATCCCTAAAACTGTGAGCCTGAGGTAAAATTTAAAAATTATGCCTGCCCTGTTTATCTTCAGGACATTTCCATTAATGACCTTGTTAAACAGAAAACCTTTGCGGATATTCTTCTGAAGCAGACGAAAATTTGCAATAGACATCATTCCCCCCAGTATTATGCCCAAGGTAAACCTCTCATTCATCACGCAAAAACTAATTAAGGATAACAACAGGAGAATCAACCAATTAAAGGTCTTAAGATATTCAGAAATATTTTCCCATTCCATTATTGTTTTACCATATTAGTTTTCTCGGGCAGCTACCTATAGTGCAATCTTTAAAGCACTCACAGTTTTTTGGCCTTTTTATAAAGTATATAAAGATTTCGAAATGCCGCTACAATACCAAATGAGAGAAAAAGGAAAAATAACCATGGTTTGGTGTCAAGCCAATTATCAAGGTGATACCCGACAAAGGCACCGATAACGACCGACAGGGCCATGGTAACACCGGTTGAACTGATAAAACCTAAGGCCCTGATAGTTTTTTTAAGTTCCGGGTTCATCTGTTTCCAATATCAAGCCCTGAGATTTTAATTAACTTTCTTACATGAAATATTTAACTAACACATGTTTTAGATAAAAGTCAATATTTTTAAATAGCGCTGAAGGCTGTTTTTGCGCATTTAATAGTTTTTTTAATTATATCTTCGGTGTGGGCAGTTGATAAAAAGACTGCCTCGTAAGGTGAAGGCGCAAGATAAATACCTTGTTCGAGCATACTTTTAAAATAAACACTGAAAATATCCGCATTAGTTGCATTAGCCGAATGAAAATCCGTGACAGGCTGATCATGGAAAAAGATAGAACCAAGAGAACCGACCCGATTTACAGTAACCTGCACACCCGCTTGATTTGCGGCCTCCTCTATCCCGGAGAACAAAACACGTCCCTTTTTTTCAAGTTCCTCGTAGATATTCCCCTGTTTCAGGATATTAAGTGTTGCAAGTCCTGCCGCCATGGCAACCGGATTGCCGGAAAGAGTTCCTGCCTGATAAACATCTCCTTCAGGGGCCATCCTGGACATGATCTCCTTCTTGCCCCCGTACGCCCCTACCGGCAGTCCCCCACCAATGATCTTTCCGAGACATGTAAGATCAGGCATAATATCAAAGAGTTCCTGGGCGCCGCCATGCGCCAGCCGGAAGCCGCTTATTACCTCGTCAAATATAAGAATGGAGCCATACTCATCCGTTATCTTTCTAAGTCCGTTCAAAAAATCCATATCAGGAATGATAACACCCATATTGGCAGGGACCGGTTCAACAATTACGGCCGCGATATCGGAACCGAATCTATGAAAGGCCCGTACCACACTTTCAAGATTGTTAAAAGGGAGTGAAATCGTAAGCTTTGCCAGGTCCCCTGGCACGCCCGGACTACCGGGAATACCAAGAGTTGCAACACCTGAACCTGCCGATACGAGCAAACTGTCTGCATGACCATGGTAACAGCCGTCAAATTTGATGATTTTATCTCTGACGGTAAATCCGCGCGCAAGCCGTATAGCGCTCATAGTGGCCTCTGTTCCCGAGTTTACCATTCGCACCATCTCAATGGAGGGCACCATGTCAACAATGGTCTCAGCCATCTGCACCTCCACTCCGGTTGGCGCCCCAAAACTCGTGCCACGCTTGATACTTTCTTTTATAGCACGGATAATATCCGGATGTGTGTGGCCAAGGATCATCGGCCCCCATGAACAGATATAATCGATATACTCATTTCCATCCACATCCGTGATAAGACATCCCGTTGCCTCGGCAATGAAGGGCGGATCAATACCGACCGCCTTTCCAGCCCGTACAGGGCTGTTCACCCCGCCTGGTATATATTTCCTTGCCTTTTGAAATAATAATTCAGATTTTTTGTTCATTAAAAATACTCCATACTGGTCTTCCTGAATTCCTTCTCACTGAATAAAAGTTCATATTTGTCAATGCCTGAGGATTGTGCCATCCGAGCGGCTATGTCATAGCATTGCTCCCTGTTTTTACCGTGAATCATGCTATAAAGATTATAACGCCAGTTTCCATTTGGTTTTCTATGGTAACAATGGGTAACTTCCCGAAAACCGGAAAGAATCCTGCCCGCCTCATCTATCCTCTCTTCAGGCACAAGCCAGGCGATCATCGCGTTGGAACTGAATCCCGCCTCCTGATGGCGCAGCGTTGCCCCGAACCGCCTGATGATACCCTGTTTTTTCAGGTTATTGACACGTTCAATAAATTTTTCTTCAGTAATGCCAATCTTATCAGCTATTAAAGCAAAGGGCCTCCGGTCCACGGGGAGGTCCTTCTGGATAAGGCTGATGACTTTTTTATCAATTTCAGTAATCATATCAATGTCATTTACCTTAGCGTATAGGAGACTGTCCGAAAATGCCATCTAAAGTATCAAACCCTGTGGATCACAAATTTCCCGCAGTATCCGCACCTCGTTTGCGGTTGCACATGGCACCTCTGAAACCCTGCTTGTATCCACGCTGAACTCCATGGTTTCAAGAATCTCTTCAATAGTTACACCGTTGTAATATCCGGTCAGGTACATCTCTTTTGTATCCGCATTAAACCGGAACATCCCCTTATTTGTAATCACCACATCAGGGCCGCCCGGCCGAAGCCCTGCCCGTTCCCTCCCACCTTCCCCGTTGAGATAACCCGGACTGGTAAGATAGTCAAGCCTGGATACAAAACGTCCCTTGACCTGCTGCATAAAAATAATAGTACGTCCCACAAAAGAGGCCACATCGCAGGCGCCGCCGCTACCGGAAAACCGTACCCCCGGTTTTTGGTAATCGCCTATGGCCGTAGAGTTAAGGTTCCCATATTTATCTATCTGGGCAGCCCCGAGGATACCGACAACCTCCGGGCCGGTAAACCTGTTCTGCATGGTAGCAAATGAATCAGCCAGGCCACCGTTCAGGACTGTGCCATACATTACCCTGGGATCGGCAACTGCGAGAGGAATCTCCTCAAGCAGGGAGTCGATTGCGCCGGTCTCAAAAAAAATAACACTGTTCGGAGCGTTTATATGTTTTGCCGCCATAGCCGCAAGCATGGAAATCCCGGTTCCGCAAAAAACTATGTCGTGGTCATGAATTTCCCGAGCCGCAGCAACTGCCATCATTTCGCGTAAACTGCAATCCATGAATTATCTCCTGTCAAGTCCCGGAGCATATCCCTCAGGATTTATTGCCTTGATAAGCTCCAACCTGTCTTTCCCGAGCAGATTCAATAAACCTTGATGGTTTTTCACTCCATATACATAATGTTCAAGATATTGACGATAAGCGCTATCTTCCTGTGCCGCTTCTTTATAATGATTGAGATAGACAGGGTCATAATCATAATAGAGATAACACGCGGTTGGATAAGCGCCGTGAGGTTGATGAACTACAGCATCCACACAAAAAAAAGGGATCTGATTTTTTCCCGGTTCTTTTCTGAGGATTGTTTCGGAAACAATCTCCTCGCAGGTAACTATCAGGCGCTTTGAAGCCCTTGCCTGTTCCACGTCGGCAAAGGTCAGGCCTTCTATCCGAGCCGTCCCTTTTGCATCTGCCTGCTGAACATGAATTATAGTCACATCAGGGTTGATAGCAGGTACAAGCACTACCTTACGGGGATCATCCACCTGCCGTTGAAATGGATTGTTCATCACCGTCAGTTTTTTTAGAGACAATCGCCGCTCTTTTTCTCGAAATTCCTGAGAAAACCCCCATTTGCCGACAATATCAGTACCGAGCGACGAAATGGTCGGCAAAAATGGCACGCCCATGGCCCCGGCCATGAATCGCAGTGCCATCTGGTAATTGGAATAATCCTCAATTAATACCCGGCCTGATTCAACAGCCTTGCGAAATCGAATGCAGGTTGGGGCAAACCGGCCATTGCCTCCATAGGCGATTTCTACTGCCCGGACACAACCTGCTCCGATCAGTTCATCAATACCCTGACCGTTTGAGTGTGCATAAACGTGCAGGTTTCCGATTTTTCGTCGAATAATTTCATAAACCGCAGCCATTGGATTACGGTTCAGAGTAAAACCTCCGATAGAGATGTGTGCCCCCGGCCTGACATATCGTGAGATGGCATCCCCCATACTTGTACGTTTATCCATAATGTTCTGACATTTCTTATAGATTTCTTGAAATACCATGAATTATATATTAAAAATAAAAAAAACACCTGTGAACATACACAAACTAAATCATAAACTCAAGAAGTCATTTATATCATGTTAGGTTTTGAGAAAATAGCAGAAAGGAAAATCATGGAGGCCCTGGAAAAAGGAGAGTTTGACAACCTTCCGGGAAAAGGTGAGCCTCTTGCAACAGAAGATATCAGCAATATTCCTGAAGACCTCAGGATGGCTTACAGGATATTAAAAAATGCTGATTGCCTCCCTCCTGAGCTTCAACTAAAAAAAGAGATCAGGCAAATGGAGGATATGCTTGAGGATATACCGGACGAAAAAGAAAAATACCGTCAAATCAAGAAGATAAATTATAAAATCATGCGATTGAACCTAATGGGGAAAAAATCGCCTCTGTTGGAGGAAAAAGGGATATATTATAAAAAAGTAGTAAATTTGCTGGATCAAAAATGATGCAATATTCGGCGTTCTTACATATCACTTCAAAAGCACTTTACACGTAAGCATTTATAACGATTCCAGCAACCTGACCGGAAGATTATCAAATGCGCCATTTGACATGAACAATATTACATCGCCCGGTTCAGCCTTTTTTACCAATGCCTCAAGCAACAGGCTGGCGTTATGAAAATAGATGGCGTGTAACTCCCTGTCTGCAAGGTCTGCTACAAGCTGTTTTGAAGAAAATCGTTCTGAAGGGGAAATTTTATCGAGCATAACAGGTTCAGGGATCATAATTATATCACCCTTATCAAATGATAAGGCGTATTGTTTCTGAAAAATGTTCCTCCTGCTCGAATTTGACCTCGGTTCAAACACCGTTATCAAGCGACGGGTTCCATATTTTTCTTTAACAGCCTTTATTGTTTCTCTGACCGCTGTTGGATGATGGGCAAAATCATCCAGGATCAGGACATCCTTTTTTTCTCCAATTATTTCTTGTCTTCTTTTAACCCCACTAAATTTTTTTATTGACTTCGCAAGGGAGGATGGATCTATTTTCAAGTAAAAAGCGAGTGCAACGGCAGACAGGATATTGGATATATTGTGCCGACCATAGAGGGGCGTTAAAAAGTCCATATATTCCTTTAATGCCGGACCGGTCGATTTCACCCCGGTCTTCCGGACATTAAATTTGGAAAATTTTTCATTTACGGAAATATTAAACGCATTCCAGGAAGCATTATCAGAAAGACCGTATGTGTCCACCCTGCACCTTGCCTTATTGATTTCAGCGTTTATTATTGGATCATCTCCATTTGCTATCAGAATACCGTCTTCTGGAATAATAGTTATAAGTTTTCTGAAACTTTCAATAACATGATCAAGGTCCTTGTATATATCTGCGTGATCAAATTCTATGCTTGTGAGGATCACTGCCCATGGGCTGTAATGTAAAAACTTTGGACCTTTATCGAAAAAAGCCGTATCATATTCATCACCCTCTATTACAAAATATTTTCCCTTTCCCTGTTTAAAGTTTGTTTGAAAATTCACAGGGATACCCCCGATCATAAATCCGGGTTTCAAACCTGCCTGTTCGAGAATCCATGCAACAAGAGCCGAAGTGGTTGTCTTGCCGTGAGTACCGCTTATAACGATCGGAAGCTTCCCTTTCAAGGCGAACTGCTTCACGGCCTGGGGAAAGGAGAGATAGCAAAGACCAAGGCGTGAAAGCTCAATTACCTCAGGATTCATACGGGTTACGACATTTCCAACAACAACCAGGTCAGGTTTTTCAGAGAGATTACCTGGATTGTATCCTTTATAAACAGGTATGTTCAGACTTTCGAGGAAATTGCTCATAGGTGGGTAGATATTTTGATCCGAGCCCGTTACATGAAACCCTTTTTCTTTGAACATACCTGCAAGAGACGCCATTCCCGTCCCGCAGATACCTGTCAGATGGACATGATTTACTCTCTCTGGAACCCGGTTAAGGGCAGTGGAAAGTCTTGCCTCGGTTTCTTCTCTTTTATACTTCATTTAATAATTCATGATGTTTGTTCACTATATTTGAGATTCTAAATCCTAATGACCCAATTTCCTTGACGGTAACAGTACTAAATCGGCAGGTTTACGTCAATTTATTCGCGTAATTTTTTCGACCTTTTATATCGAAAAGAAAAATCAAGATAAAAGTAAGTGTGGATTTTTTTGGGGGCAAGAGCGAAGCGCATGCATTCTGGTATATCCGCCCTGTTGAACGTCTGCACGCCCTTGCCGCAAATGTGACAGAATGATTTCTCTGTAAACTTAGAATTCAGGGCCTGCTCATAATAAAGACCGGCATTTCATCAAAGACCGGCAGTAAGCAGCGCACTTGCACGCTCGTTTTGACAACATCAACACCGTTTGATACTGCAACATTTAGAATGCACGGTTCATTTTTATCTCTTATATGGGTTGCCTCTCATCCCCCAAATGAGGCAATAAAAAAAGGGTTTACAAATATTTTGTAAACCCTTTTTCATATTTTGGCGGGGACGACGAGACTCGAACTCGCGACCTCCGGCGTGACAGGCCGGCGTTCTAACCAGAACTGAACTACGCCCCCTTTATAATAGGCGGAACAGGGCTTGAACCTGCGACCCTCGGCTTGTAAGGCCGATGCTCTCCCAACTGAGCTACCCGCCTAAGCTTCGCCTCAATTTGACACTTTTATCAACTTAAATCGTAATTGTCAAGCTTGTTTTGGGTATTTAATGTGCTACAGCGCCTGAAATCGAAGAATCTTTTTCTTGTTTAATTAAATCACTGAGGCAAAATGGTGCATATTCCTCTTCAGTTCCAAAAAGTTCTTCTCCCTCCTTTCTAATAAGGGCATCTTTTAATACAACATCCATGTGATCCACCAAAACCAGCTCCACCTTTTTCAGGATCTTCTTTGGTATTTCCTCTATATCTTTTTTATTTTCAAAGGGAATAAGCACTTTTGAGACTCCAGCCCGGTGAGCAGCCAATATTTTTTCCTTAAGACCGCCTATGGGAAGGATACTTCCCCTTAATGTTATTTCGCCTGTCATGGCAATATCACGGTTGACTTCCCTTCCTGTAAGAGCAGATACGATAGATGTCGCAATGGTTATTCCGGCAGATGGCCCATCCTTGGGGATTGCTCCCTCAGGGACATGTACATGTATATCAACCTTCTCATAAAAGTTATCCGGAAGCCTTAATTGCCGGGCCCTTGACCGCGCATAACTTAAGGCTGCCTGTGCGGATTCCTGCATTACTTCGCCAAGTTTTCCGGTAAGCACCAGTTTTCCCTTGCCAGGCATAATAGTAGCTTCGGTTTGGAGGAGTTCACCTCCCACCTCAGTCCACGCAAGACCGGTCGTCACCCCTATTGCATTCTTCTCTTCCGTACGTCCGTGACGGAATTTTTGAACACCGAGGTATTTTGGTATGGATTGAGACTTAACTGATATTTGTTTGTCCTGGCCACCTCTTACAACTTCTTTTGCGACCTTTCTGCATATGGAAGATAACTCTCGCTCTAAATTTCTGACCCCGGCTTCCCTGGTATAATGCCTGATAATTGTTAGGATAGCTTTATCAGTTATTGAAATGATTTCGGGCGTCAGACCATTCCGCTCAACCTGTTTTTTGAAAAGAAATTGTTTGGCTATGCTCAGTTTTTCAAACTCGGTATAACCCGGTAAGCTTATAACTTCCATCCTGTCCCGCAGAGGAATTGGAATATTATGCAAGCTATTTCCAGTGGTAATAAAGAAAATATTGGAAAGATCATAATCTAAATCAAGATAATGATCGTTGAAAGCATAATTCTGTTCCGGATCAAGCACCTCAAGAAGGGCCGAAGATGGATCTCCACGGAAATCAGCGCTCATTTTATCCACTTCATCGAGACAAAAAACAGGATTATTTGATTTTGCTTTCTTCAGAAATTGAATAATCTTGCCTGGAAGCGCCCCAATATAAGTTCTTCTGTGTCCCCTGATTTCGGCCTCATCTCTGACGCCTCCCAAAGAAAGCCTGACAAAATTTCTACCTGTAGCCCTGGATACGGATCTTGCAAGAGAAGTTTTGCCAACTCCCGGCGGACCCACAAAGCAGAGGATAGGCCCTTTAATTTTTTTGGTCAGGTGTTGAACTGCAAGATATTCAATTATCCGTTCTTTCGGTTTTTCAAGTCCGTAATGATCTTCATTCAGGATGGCTTCCGCCTCCTCAATGTTCAGCTTATCTTTTGTTTTAACGTACCATGGCAATGAGATAATCCAGTCGATATAATTTCTTACTACGGTAGCTTCGGCAGACATTGGAGACATCAACTTCAGCTTTTTAAATTCATGCATTACCCGTGAATGCGCCTCTTTTGACATCTTCTTTTTTTTGATCTTTTTTTCTAATTCATTAAGTTCCGTCTTGAAGTCATCCTTTGCACCCATCTCCTCCTGAATGGCGCGCATCTGCTCATTGAGATAATAATCCTTCTGGGTCTTTTCCATCTGTTTTTTGACCCTTTTTCTCAGGTTTTGCTCTACCTTGAGGATATCGATCTCATTAACCAGTTTTTCAAAAAGCTTTTCGAGACGATTATTCAGACCTTCCATTTCGAGAAGTTCCTGTTTGTCTTTCACCTTCAGAGCAAGATGGCCGGCTATAGTATCAACCAGTCGGACAGGATCATCGATAGATATTACCGTAGACAGGACTTCACGACCGATTTTTCTGTTTATCTTTGCATATTGCTGAAAGCTGGATATAATTGATCGCATTAATGCTCTGGTTTCAAAGTCGCTCTCGAATTCGTTCGAGAGCTTTGAAACAGTGACCATAAAAAAATCCGGTCTGTTCAAAAAACCTTCAATTTTCGCTCTCTCTTTTCCTTCAATCAGGGCCTTTACCGTGCCGTCCGGCAACTTTAGAAGCTGAAGTACGTTGCTCAGGGTACCGTAACTATAGATATCCTGAGTAGAGGGATTATCCGTTTTAGCATTTTTTTGCGCTGACAGGAATATTTTCTTTTGATGCGACATTGCATACTCAAGAGCGCTTACGGATTTGTCCCGTCCAACGAAAAGAGGCACTACAACGTTAGGAAAAACAACAACATCCCTCAGTGGAAGAAGAGGGTAACCGTCTTTTTCCTCTTTCACACCGGCGCCTGATATTTTTTTCGATAATTTAAACATATTTTTACCCGTATTCTACCTGGTTTTCATAAAGTAATAACGGAGGTTCTTTTTTGGTTATGACCTCTTCCCCTATCACACACTCATGAATTTGAGGTATTGATGGGATATCATACATGATATCCAGCATGATTGATTCAAGAATTGCCCTTAAACCTCTTGCTCCGGATTTACGTTTTACAGCATCTTTAGCAACCGCGAGAAGGGCTTCATCGGTAAATTTCAGTTTAACACCTTCCAGTTCGAATAGTTTTTTGTACTGTTTGACAAGAGCATTTTTAGGCTCGGTCAGAATCCTTCCGAGGGCCTCCAGGCTTAACTCATCTAAAGTGGTAACTATAGGTATCCTGCCGATAAATTCCGGTATAAGCCCGAATTTAATAAGGTCTTCAGGCTGAGTAAGGGAGATGAGCTTGTTTTTGTTTATTTCATTTTCGTTCTGTATATCAGCCTCAAAACCGATCAATTTTGCTCCAATCCTATTTCTTATAATTGTGTCGAGACTATTGAACGTGCCCCCGCAAATAAAAAGGATATTCCTTGTATCCACCTTTACAAAGTCTTGCTGAGGATGTTTTCTTCCTCCCTTGGGCGGAACATTGGCGAGAGTACCCTCTATAATTTTCAGAAGGGCCTGCTGAACACCTTCGCCGGATACATCCCGGGTAATGGACGGGCTATCCGTTTTCCTGGCAATCTTGTCGATCTCATCAATATACACAATGCCCTGACATGCAGCTTCAACATCATAATCAGCCATCTGAACCAAACTCAGGATAATATTTTCAACGTCTTCACCTACATATCCGGCCTCAGTCAGTGTCGTGGCATCAGCAATCGTAAACGGGACTTTCAGGATCCTGGCAAGGGTCTGCGCCAAAAGGGTTTTGCCCGAGCCTGTCGGGCCTATCAGCAATATATTGCTTTTTTCTATCTCGACACCTTCCATATCAACCTGTGTGTTGATACGTTTATAATGATTATGAACAGCTACCGAAAGCACCTTTTTTGGCCTGTCCTGTTCAATTACATACTGATCAAGTATGTCTTTTATCTCTGAAGGCTTAAGTATTTGCTCAGAACCATCTTCATCATTTTCCGAATTATATTCTTCAGCAATAATTTCATTACATAATTGAATACATTCGTCACAAATATAAACCGAGGGTCCGGCGATCAACTTTTTCACCTCTTCCTGACTCTTACCACAGAAAGAGCAAAAAAGATCACTGCCGGAGTTATTTTTTTTACTCATCATTAATTACCTTCTTTATTTAGGTTTATAGTAACTGCTTACAAATTCCGGGGTAATAATTAAACACTACCCTATCTGCACGCGTTCAGGTCAAGCGACATAGGGTAACTACTCTAACCACCCGCCCGGATTATTCACATCCGGAGCATTGATTAACTCTTGAATGTCGGAATTCCTGTAAGTCCGCTCCACTGCATAACTATTACCAATTTCCAAATTTCAAGAACTGAACGGCTACACTAAGCCTTCATATCCCTCGAAACGATAATTTTATCGATGATTCCATAGGCCTTGGCCTCCTCGCTGTTCATAAAAAAATCACGTTCAGTATCTTCTCTCACTTTTTTAACAGATTGAGCGGTATGTTTGGCAAGAATATCATTAAGGACCTCCCTGATTTTCAAAATTTCCCTTGCCTGAATATCAATATCCGTTGCCTGGCCCTTAGCACCGCCAAGTGGCTGATGAATCATGATTCTTGAGTTGGGAAGCGCATATCTTTTACCTTTTGCTCCTGTCGCCAGGAGAAGGGCCGCCATGCTTGACGCCTGCCCCATACATATTGTAACAATATCAGGTTTTATGTACTGCATGGTGTCATATATGGCAAAACCGGCAGTAACAGACCCTCCCGGGGAATTTATATATACATTAATATCCTTCTCAGGGTCTTCAGATTCCAGGAAAAGCATTTGAGCGATAACGATATTGGCCATATCATCTTGCACCTGCTCTCCAATAAAGATTATTCGTTCTTTCAAAAGCCGTGAATAAATATCATAAGCACGCTCACCACGACTTGATTGTTCAACAACCATTGGTATCAACATTTAATTTGTTCATTCTCCTTTCAGGTATAATTTAATGTTGCTTCTGTTTAAGGAACGAAGACAACTTAACTTCCCCAACCATGCATCACAGCTTCAGGACATCTTTGCCCGATCTGAAAGCACAAAAACATTGAAATAGCTCCATATTCCTGCAACTTTTGCGCTTTCAGATCGGGCAAAGATGTCCTGAAGCTGTGCGCCTGCCCGGGGATATTATTTCATCCTCGTCCCAGCCCTTTCAAGTTGGGCTTGTAATACATTGGATTTAAAGCATATTTATCACGGTTTTTGCATGCTGGTATATTAACGACACATGATAACGTGATATGATCAACGACTTTTTTGGTTTTTTGTGAAGGGAACAACGCTGTTTTAGGCAGAAAAAGCAGAACCATCCAAGAATACCTTGCAAAAAAATTAGATTCAATTTATTTGAGCTACAATATCAACAAATTACCACCTTGAAAGGGCTGGTCCCTATCCCTAAGCCTGATTATCAACATTTACTTTATCAGCTTCATCTAAATTACCGGTTTTATCAATTATTTTAGCATGATCAATTAGATAGTTCAAGGTTTTTTGCTCAAGCAGGCTTTCTTTCAGCGAATCCATACGGTTTCCAGCCGAATAAAATTCCCGGATTTTTTGGAGTGGCTGGCCTGAGTTCAAAGCTATATCCCGATAAAATTTTTCAATTTCCTTATCATCTACCTGAAATTTGTTTTGTGTGGATATTTCCCTCAAAATAAGTTTTTCTTTTACACGACTTTCAGAAAGCGGTCTAAGATCCGCTCTGAATTTCTCATCGGTGATACCTGCTTTTTTAAAATCCAGCCCGCTTGATATGAGCCTCTGTCTTGCATTTTGAACGTTAAAATCGATCTCAGCTTCAACAAGAGACTCCGGCAGCTCAAATTCATGCTTCTTCAGCAGTTGATCAATAAGTTTTTGTTTCATCTCAAGATCATGTTGTTGTTCTTTCTCTGCAACCATTGATTCCATAATCTTGTCTTTAAGATCTGCCAGATTTTTAAAGTTATCTCCAAAACTTTGGGCAAACTCATCGTTCAGCTCGGGTTCCACATTCTCTTTGATGTCTAATACCTTGACTTTATAAGTAACATTTTTCCCTGCAAGCGCTGCATTATGATATTGCTTTTCAAACTCAATCTGGAACTCCCCGTTATCTTCCTTTTTAAGGCCGATCAATGCTTCACCAAATTTGGGATGGAAACCATCCCCTCCAACCGGAACGACTACCTTTTGCCCGGCAACGCCATTAATAGGCTGCTCTCCATCAAAACCCTCATAATCAATGATCACAAAATCTTCTTTTTGTACAGCCCTGTTTTCTGTTACAGAGGTCAATTTAGCCCTGGTTTTTCTTAACTGTTCAAGTTTATCCTGAACTTCTTTTTCAGAAACGATAGATTTTTCTTTTTCAATTTCGATTCCGAGGTAATCCTTCAATTCAAATTTGGGGAGAACATCCATTACAGCGGAATATTTAAAGTCATGCCCGGGCTTTAGTTCCCCTTTTTCAAGCAAAGGCATTCCAACAGGGAAAGTCTTGACTTCGTCTATAGCCACCGGCAGAGTTTCACTAATCAGGCTTTGCGTCAAATCTCCAACTACCTTGTCACCAAAATGTCTTTCAAGTATTTTTCTGGGAACTTTTCCCTGCCTGAAGCCGGGTAGTTTGGCGCTTTTTTTTAGCTCTTTGTATGCCTCATTTATTTTTTTATCAACTTCATCTGATTCAATTTCAACTACTAATTTTTTTTTAACAGAATTTATTTCCTCTAAGCTGGTCTTCATAACTCTCCTCGGTAAAGTTTAATTTTTAAATTTTTCATGTAGAAGGGTAATTCTCCATAAGTCCCAGCAATATAACCGTTCATACCCTCGTTCCAATGTCCTGCGTCGACCTTCAATGAGAACGCAGAGCGTCCGGGCAGGCGTTACCGCGCCGGAGCATAACAACGAGGGAATTTTCCGGGATCAAAGAGGGACAACCATTACTTTGGGAGTATTATGATTATCACCAGGGCTTCAGGATTCTCGCATATATTGAAATCCGGAAGCTATTACCCCTCAATATTGAGGTATTACTATATTAAATCCGTAAACGGTTACGGAAATTATATGGATGTGGCCAAAGCATGAAGCTTACCGGGGGAACCGTTTTAATTTACGTTGATTTATATAATAATAATTAAAATAATAATAATTAAAGTAATTTCAAGGTTATTTCCACTACCTCAAGGCAAATAACGCAATTTTTGGGCCTACTTAGTGTTTGAATGAAACGTCCGTTCAAACACAATTTTAAATGTTGAATTGAGAAAAGGAACAACTTCAATATGTTAACAATTCCAGAACGTTCGTTCAGACACTACTTAGCGGCTCATTCAGAAGT
The DNA here is from genome assembly GCA_021163285.1 of Deltaproteobacteria bacterium. GTDB lineage: Bacteria > Desulfobacterota > DSM-4660 > Desulfatiglandales > Desulfatiglandaceae > JAGGXA01. The sequence continues at coordinate 27,129 of JAGGXA010000148.1, forward strand.
AAAAAAAAGGCGCTAACAAATATTCATCTCCTTTCCATGAGGCTGCCCGAGAATAGCGATTTTTTCCAAAATCAAGGCTTGCGAAAAAAATTACCGCAGGCATACGGCTAATATCGGAGTCTCGCAGGCTCGCTTACCTCCGAGGATAATTTTTTTCGCTTAACGCAGAGTTTATAGAAAAGGGCATTCCCGGACAGCCTCCCGGTTGATGCGAGAGAGGGGAGTTGAACCCCTACAGGAAATCCCACTGGATCCTAAATCCAGCGCGTATACCAGTTCCGCCACTCTCGCATATCTTTTGTCGAAAAGCTTCACAGGTTCAGGTTCCGATACTTAAAGTCACCTTCCAAACTTTAATAAATATTATCTGATTATATTGGATTTAGGAGAGGCATCCCTTTTGATAATTTCGGCTACCAGCTTAAAGCGGGACACTTCCCGCCTCTCGGCGGATTCGCTTCGCTTAATCCACCCTGCGTCGGCTTACCAACGTAACTTTGCAGGGTAGATTAAGGAGCATAAGCGACGAATCCGCCAAAGCAACTGACCCACCTTACGTTGATAGCCATAATTTCAATGGGTTACAGCATGACACATGTTATTTCCACAAAGAAAATAATCGGGTTGATATACCTTCAGGAGCATATTCCACAATAGTGGAAATCTATCTGCTTTTAAGCCCGGCCTGTTAATTTGACTGAAACTTCGAGTTTTATAGTCCATTAAACGGTCAATAATTTTGCTTGCTTTTTGGGAATACTCCCGTAACTTACCGGGCCAACATTTCTTTTTTTAACAGCTTTTACAAAGATATAACGACTGGAACGGACAATAAATATGTCCTCCTCCGATTCCGTTGTAATCAGGATATTATATATTTATGTTACATGTCAAGGGTTCGCTCATATTCGCTGTTAAATCGTTTGATTAAACCTTCATCAGCAAAGCTGTAATATGTGTTATGTCCTATAACAATATGATCAAGGACCTGGATCATGAGCAGTTTTGCAGCCCATATCAGTCTTTTTGTAAGAATCCCGTCTTCTGCCGAAGGCTTAGGGTCTCCTGAGGGATGATTATGCACAAATACAAGGCCTGCGGCCTTATGTTCAAGCGCAAGGGCCATAATTTCCCTGGGATAAACAGCGCTTCCTGTGAGGGTTCCAAAAAACATATCCTGCTCAAAAAGCAATTCATTCTTGCAATTTAAAAACAGGACTTTAAATACTTCTCTTTTCAGGTCTCTCATCGAGTGAAAAAGATAATCAAAGACAGTCTTCGACGAGCCGAAAAAGTCCTTTTCGCAAACCCTGTCTTTCAGGTATCTTCCTGCAACTTCCTGAACAAGTTTTAAGTAAAGGCCATTTTTTTGACCAATCCCCTTTACCGCTGTCAATTTTTCTAAAGGCGCGGAAAGAACGCCCGAAAGACTGCCAAAACGTTTCAATGCATCGCGGGCAGGGAGCTTAAGATCACCTCTTGGTGTACCAATGGTAAGGAGGAATTCCACTACTTCCTCATCAGAAAATCTTTCAAGACCGCCTTCTAAAAAGGTTTGGCGTAACCTCTCCCTGTGACCTCTTCCTCTGTTTTGCCACTCTTTTTTGTCCATACTTAGTAAATTACACCTGTTAAGGCAGAAAGGTTTCAACCTTGTGCGCTCAGAAATATGGAAGAAAGCCACTTCGGGGCAAAACGCCATTATTGCCGAAGACAGAGCCAGACCCTCAGGGACGAGGACGAAATAACATCTCCTAATGAGGCGCACGGATTTAGATCAGATTTGTTTGATCTAAAAGCACAAAAGTTGCCTGATATAAATCAATATCTCCATCTACATCTCAGCATATTAAAAAATATTGATGTTAAAAAAAATAATATGTTATAATAATAAAATTTACTTTATTCTTAAATACTTTTTTTAACATACACTGGATATAGTAC
>JAGGXA010000080.1 GCA_021163285.1 Deltaproteobacteria bacterium
AATAGCAATTTTTTTCAAAATCAAGGCTTGCTCAAAAAATTACCGCAGACATATAGTTGATATTTCGAGGATAATTTTTTGAGCATAACGCAGAGTTTGGGAAAAAGGGCATTCTCGGACAGCCTCACAGGACGGCTCTAAACACCTGAACTGTTACTGCATCATTATGGAAATGGAAAGTATCTTCTTATATGCATCCTCTGATTTGAACGTCTTTTTCTTAATTCTTTCAGTCTACCTGCGAGGATATCTTTCTGCTCGGAATCAAGAATTTCGACAAACTTTATCCAGTGTTCCAGTCTGTTTTTGACCATCTGAGCCCTCAACTCGGCAATTTGATTGATAATCTTATTACACTCCGCTTTTGATGACCCTGTGGCAGCCAGAACTTTTTCGCTTAATCCTGCCTGCAATTCTTCAAATTTATTCCAATTAATGTCACCTTTTTCTCTTGCGCCTTCGCACAGGGCATGCAGCTTCTGCTTTTGAGCATCAGTAAGCTGTAGCGCTTCCATGACCTCCCTGGCATGGTTATGAAACTTTTCCATGCGCCTGTCTTGTTCGTACGGCCCGCGGGCAAAAGCCCGTGCTGAGAAAAAAATAAAAACAACGGTTACAAACAGAAATAATCGGGTTCTGTTTTTCATTTTGCTGCCTCCTTGAATTAAATGTGTATAAAAACTACATGGTTGCCAAAAGTTGGGTAACATCTCAATAAGGGTTCGCGCGAACCTTAAGGGCCTGTCATTCCTGCAAAAGCGAGAAGAGGGATGGACGTTAAGCAAAGGAGCTGCCCCGATTTATTGAGACACCGCAAAAACCGGTTCTTATTAATGTAGACCACTTGCCACCCGAAATAGTAACATTTTTTGTAAATTAATCCGCCAAGCCCTGTTGGGCTACCAACGTAAGGTGGAACACTTTCCGCTTTTTAGTGGATTCGCTTCGCATAATCCACCCTGCAAAGTTACGTTGGCAGCCGACGCAGGGTGGTTTCAGGAGCGTAAGCAACGAATCCGCCAAAGCGACTGTCCCGCCACCGCCCTGTTGTTCCCAGGCCGGAGAGAGACAACCGGTCATGTCATTGCGAGGAGCTGAAGTCAACAAGGCGCTCCCGTAAGGGCCGACCTGTGTAATCTGCCCTTAGGATCCACTATAACTATTGTTGCGCGAACCCCTTAGGGCGCTTACCTTCTGTTTTTGTAACTACTCACGTAGTCAGGCTGAAGGGGACAGAAAAACACAATTGCCGAACTTTGGCGGAAATGTCTGATTCCTGCGCCAAACATGGCTTCAAAATGCGCTTTTCTCTAACAGCCTTCAGACTATCCACCTGAGTAGTTATCTGTTTTTTAAATCGTTAACCGGCAACCGTGAACAGTTACGTACGTTCTTGGGTGGTCAGGGCTCCAATTTATCGAAATATCCAGCTCCACCCCGTGAAGTTGAGCAGGGTCTTTCCGGTCAGGGCAATCACCATTAACAGGGTAATAGCAATAGTCTCATTAGCAGTACCGAGGAGATCACCGGTAATTCCCCCGAATCCAAGCCTGAAACGGATGCCCATCAGCCATACGATACATCTTGCAATGCAAAAAAGCGCCGGCGCAATCGGACCGAATGGGAGACAGAATAACAGACAGAGGAGATATGACGCCGCCCTGTGTCTGGAAGATGCGCCTCTTACGAATGGGCTTGCCATGCCCCCGCTCGCCCTTGCATATGGAAGGATAGTAATCAGAACGACCATCATCCCCCTTGAAAGGGCAAATATTACAGGTATCCATATAGCGGAACCGAAAATCAAAAGCCTTTCAAAGGCAAGCCACTTGGCCGTAATGACTGTTATCAATGCAATGGTGCCGAAAGCCCCCAGATAAGTATCTTTCATAATGGCAAGCTTCTTTTCCTTCCCTTTTATACTTCCCAGGGAATCGGCCCAATCGGCCAATCCATCAAGGTGCAACCCCCTTGTAATCCATATTTCAGCCACTGCCATACTTATAGCAGCGCCTGCAGGCCAGCGGGAGAAGGGCAGCAGCTCAAACACAAATCCAATACCATACAGGATAAGACCAATCACAAAACCGACCACGGGAAACCAGGGTAAAGAGGCTGAAAAATCATCGCACTCTTTTCCCGGCATTGGAATAATGGTAAGGGTCCTGAAAGCGGCTATGAGACCTTTCATCTATTTCTTCATGCCCCCGGTTTTATTCCAGCTTCATCAAAAGTTGCCATTTCATCATAGATCCTTATCGAGTTTTCGATTATCTGCATGGCAAGGACAGCCCCCGTCCCTTCTCCGAGACGAAGATCCAGATCAAGAATGGGACGAATCCCCTCCTTTTCAAAAAAAGTCTGATGGCCTTTTTCTGAGGAGCGGTGAGAAAAAAAGAGATAATCTTTTATAATCGGATTCAAACGCATGGCCACAAGCGCCCCGGCGCAAGATATAAAACCGTCTGTAACGACCACCATACGATGGACCGCACCCCCGAGGCAAAGACCGCAAATACCTGCAATCTCAAAACCGCCAACGGCTGCAAGCGCCGAAACAGGGTCATCCATCTCAGATCTGTTTATGTTGAGGGCCTGTTCAATTATTGCTGCCTTGCGGTTTAAACCCTCCTCATCAAGTCCTGTGCCCCTGCCTGTTACATCAATGACCCCGGCAGGCAAAAGGACAGAAAAAAGAGCTGAAGAAGGTGTTGTATTTCCTATCCCCATCTCACCGCTTGCGATCATTACGGTTCCGTGATTATATGCCTTTTCGGCTGCTTTAATGCCCACATAGACAGCGTCTAAAGCCTCTTTACGGGTCATTGCCGGCCCCTTTGCAATATTTCCAGCGCCCCTCCTGATATTCTTCTTTATGAGTTCTCCGGCATCCGCAAGGTCTTCCTTCATGCCTATATCAATGACCGACACTTCAGCCCCTGCAGAACGCGCAAGCACGTTTATTCCGGCTCCGCCTGCAAGGAAGTTTCTGACCATCAGGCCGGTAACCTCCTGGGGATAAGCGCTGACACCTTCTGAAACCACATCATGATCACCTGCAAATATGATGACCTCCTTTTTTTCAAGAGAAGGTCTTTCCTGTTCACGGATAGCCACAACACGTGCGGCCAACTCTTCGAGCAGGCCTAAGCTGCCTCTCGGTTTGGTCAGATTATCCAGCCTTTTTTGTGCCCTGTTCAACCAATCTTTTGAAACCGGTTTTATCTCCTTTAAAATTTTTTCCAGGTCCATCAATTATTATGTCCTTTTCCAAAATATTTAACGTTTACGGTCATCCGGCAATCGTTCCAAGCTCTCGCTGCCAGACGCTCTCGCTGCCAGGCTCCAGCGTGTTAACACATAACCCGAACTCTGCTTTCCAGCACAGACTGACACAGAGCATCTTAAAATACGTTCAAGCGCTACTTATAATGATATACCGCCCTCTCTGCACAGGGCCATTATTTTTTCAAGGCCGATCTCTGGATATCTATTCTGAGTCTTTACCCAGTCTATCAGTTTTTTTAACGGCCTTCCTGCAGACATTTCATCTCTTGCCGCATTTAGCCCCTCCCTAAGTTCCTGCACCTTTCCTGCCACCCAGAGGATTGCTCCCGCATTCAATGAAACTATATCCGTACGCGCCCTGTTTCCCCTGCCTGAAAGCAGCCTTACTGCCTCAATTGCCTCATCTTCAATACTGTCTAACGGCTTGATATCCTCATAATTCCCCTTCGCTATCCCGAACTCTTCCGGTCTAAGCCTGGCATATTCCGGGTTGCGACCTTTATTCAAAAATCCCACATGGGACGTTCCGATGGTAGAGAGTTCGTCCATTCCCTTAAGACCTTCCTGATCAAGACCATGAAAAATTATTGCCTTTTGATAGCCTACTTTTTCCATTACATTCAAGGTAGGTTCTATCTGATCCGGGGCGCCGACACCGCGCACAGCAACCCTCGGAAGGGCCGGGTTTGCGAGGGAGGCCGCAATATTCAAGGTCGAACCGAACCGAATTTGAGAAAGTATCCTGCCAAGTCCTCCCGGATGGACATTACCGCTCATACCGTTAAAGAGTCCCAGACCGCATTTTTTTATGGACTCCCTTACTAAATCCACGTCACATTCCACATCAATACCTATGGCTTCACATAAATCGACTGTGCCGCAGCGGGATGTGATCGCCCTTGACCCATGCCTTGCCATAAACACACCTTTAGATGCCGCTACGACAGCCGCAAGAGTACTGATGTTAAAGGTCTTGAGGCTGTCCATCCCGGTGCCGCAATTCTCAACAACGGGGAGATCACCCATATCTACCCTGTTCGTATCCATCTCATATATAGCTTCAAAACAACCTGCTATTTCCTCTGCGGTCTCGCCTTTCATTCTCAAGGCGGCAAGAAAGGCCCCCTGATGGAGATCAGGCTGAATTCCCCTCAGAATGTCAGAAAACATATCCCTTGCGGTTTCCCTGGAAAGGTCTTCTCCAGCCATCAAAGAAGAGATAATATCTCCAAATGATTTGAGCAAATACTCATCCATATCTTCATACCTCATTAAAGTCCCCGATAAAAAATCATTACACACCTTGCTTTACACACCCTGCTTTTCTCTCGGAATCTTCGTTTGCCCTGCCCGTCTGATGGGCAATCACAAGGATTGCATCTACTCTTCCCCCGACTTTTTGAGAAGTTCCGATTGGTCTTGGAGGTTGTCCGGGAATAGCATTTATTTCCTACCGGGGCCCTAAAAGGAATTGATTATTACCTTCTTCACCTTTCTTTTTCTGAGGCGATCCATTCCATCCATAATCGATTCTAAACTCACATTATAAAAATCAAAAAAGCCGAGATCAATATTCCCTTTAGAAATCATCCTTATTGCAGAGACAAAATCATCCCTGTTGCATCCATAAGAACCAGCAAGGGTAATCTCCATATAATGGGCAATGTTCATATCAATGGGGATACAACTCTTACCTGCTGTTCCGCCTGAAAAAAATATGACGCCCCCGCCAGGTCTCATAATCTCCAGGAAAGGCCAGGAAAGGGCATCCGGACAGCATGGGATGATCAGGTCTGTATCTCCGTATAAACCGGCCCTTTTCAAAGCCGGGATGAGAGATTCTGTCCGCACATTTATTCTTTCAATTCCCGGAGGTAATTCTTCCCTGAGCCTCAGAGGATCTTTGTCGGTTATAGAGATATGTTCCCATCCCTGCGACACAAGGAGGGCCGCAAAAATACTGCCCATGGCGCCTGCCCCGATTATCAGCGCTCTGCCCATCCTCTCCGGCCTGACCTTTTTGAGGGCGGATATACAACATGCAAGGGGCTCCGCAAGGACAATCATATTTAGACTTACCGCATGGGTCAGAGGTACAAGAGATTTGATCTCCTCTTTTTTGAAAGGCATAACAGACCTGAAAAATCCATCCTCATTAAAACCGTAAATCCGGATGCTTTCACACCTCGCCGTATGTCCGGTACGGCAAAAAATACATTTGCCGCAATAGAGACCCGGATAAATAGAAACGATATCCCCTTCCCTGAATTCGGGATTCAGGCTTGCTATGACCTCCCCTGCCCCCTCATGGCCTAATATCCTCGGAAGGATAAGGTCCCTCTGCCCTGTCTGCATCATCTTCAGATCAGTACGGCAGATTGCCGCCCTTTTCACAGCAACAAGGATACCGCCTTTATCAATAGCAGGACATGGGATTTCCTTTACCTCTATTACTCCCTTTCCAGTAAGAAATGCTGCTTTCATTCGTTATCCCCAACAAAAAAAGCCGCTCGGAACATACCGGCAGGTACATGTTCCGGGCGGCTTTTGGCTTCACCAAACCCCAATAATTGACAGGCAGGTCTTCCGGCTTTCCCACCCCAGGCTCGCCTTCCCACCCGCATAAAGCAGGCAGTGACTTTTTATCCGGGCCTTAATAAATAGATCCCGGAACATTGCATGGAGAATCTTGACATAGCATATAGAAAAACTATGCAGGGATTACGGCATCGGCCACAATGCGGCGGACTTTCACCACCTTCCCTTTTGGCCCGGCAGAACTCTCAAATTGAATTCCTAACCAGGCACCTGACAATAAATTTTTATTTAATATATGCAAAATAATAATATATGTCAACTCTCAAAATATTTCGACCTGTACAGTTAGGACCTTTAAACCCGTGAACGGTTACAATAATTCCCCAATCTTCATCAACGCAGTCTCCTGATAAAATCCCCGGCTGCGTCAATGCCATCTTTTTCTATTACTTTTATGGTCTGGGTTCCGATTACTGCAATATCAGCCTTTTGCGTCAAAAAATCCACATCCTTTTTTTCCTTGACTCCAAAACCTAATGCAATCGGCAGGTTCGTTGTGTTGCGGCACATTGAAAGGTATCCTGCAAGTTCTTCACTAAAATCCGTAGAACTTCCTGTTACCCCCTTTCTTGCTACGCAATAGACAAACCCCCCGGCAAAACCGGCAAGGTATTGCATACGGTCTAAAGTTGTGGTAGGTGAAAAAATAAGGATCGACGACAGGGAATGTTCCTCCATGGCATTAAAATACTCTTCGCCCTCTTCCGGAGGCAAATCGGGTACTATGGATCCCTTTATACCCTTTTTTGCCATTTCAGAGACAAACCGAGGAACCCCATACTTAAAAAGAATATTATAATAGGTCATGATTAAAAAAGGGATATCAAAGTTTTTCACAACCTTTTCAGCAAGCTCGAAGGCCTGCTTTACCGTTGCTCCCCGTTCCAGGGCCATCTGGTTGGCGTGAAGAATTACCGGACCGTCGGCAACAGGTTCGGAAAAGGGGATCTGCAACTCCATAAGGTCAACACCGGCCTCGACCATTGTCTCTATAATCCTGAATGAATCCTCCATGGATGGGTATCCAAGTACCAGGTGAGTCATAAGCAGGATATCTTTTTTCTTCAACCTGTTTCTCAGGTATGATTCAAGCACGATATTCCTCCGCCTTTTGCTGAATAAATTTCTGCCAGTCCGGGTCTTTAAATGCATCTGCAATAGTGAAAATATCTTTGTCACCCCTGCCCGACTGGTTAATCAGTATAATATCATCCCTTGAAAGATTGGGGACCTCCTTGAATGCCTGTGCAAATGCATGGGCGGACTCAAGCGCGGGTACAAGCCCCTCTTTTTTGAGCGTGAGAGAGAGAGCATCCAGGACCTCCCTGTCGGTAGCCGATTCAAAACGCACCCTGCCCTCTTCCTTAAGCAATGAAAGGATCGGTGAAACCCCTACATAATCCAGGCCTGCCGCCACACTGTGGGTCTCTTGCATCTGACCATCGCTGTTCTGCAGAAAGTACGTCTTGAACCCCTGTGCAATACCAACCGTTCCATCCTTTGATGCAAGCCTTGCCGCATGACGGCCCGTGTTCAGACCATCGCCCCCTGCCTCAACACCTACAAGCTCAACCGAATCATCAAGAAAGCTGCTGAAAATCCCGAGGGCATTTGAACCGCCTCCAACGCAGGCATATATACGTTCAGGAAGTTTACCCTCAGATTTAATGATCTGCTTTTTTGCCTCCCTGCCTATGATCGACTGAAAATATGAGACCATCTCCGGATATGGGTGAGGACCGCAGGCAGTACCGAGTACATAGTGAGTATCATCCATATTTGTCACCCAATCCCGAAAGGCCTCATTAATCGCATCCTTTAATATCCTTGTGCCATCCGTAACAGGGACAACCTCTGCTCCGAGACGTTCCATCCAGAAGACATTGGGCCTCTGCCGTGCAATGTCTACCTCACCCATATAGATGGTACACTTAAATCCGAACTTTGCCGCCATAGTGGCCGTTGCAACCCCATGCTGGCCCGCGCCTGTTTCAGCGATAACGCGCTTCTTTCCCATCCTCTTAACGAGGAGCCCCTGGCCCATAACATTGTTTGCCTTGTGGGCCCCTGTGTGATTCAAGTCTTCTCTCTTGATATAGATACGCGCCCCGCCAAAGTACTCAGTAAGATTTCCGGCAAAAGTAAGCGGTGTGGGCCTGCAGGAATATGAGGACATGATCTGTTCATACTCCTCCCAGAAGGCAGGATCGTTCTTTGCCTCTTTAAATGCCGTAACAAGCTGATCAAATGTAGAAACCAGTATCTCAGGGAGATAAGATCCACCATATTGTCCGTAGTAACGGCTCTCAACCATCTGTTAATCCTCCAATTTCAATCCTCCTTACGGCCCGCGCAAGGCTTTTCATAAGCACAGGATCCTTTTTTCCCGGGCGATCCTCGACACCACTGTTAACATCAAGGGCATATGGCCTTACAACAGAAAATGCCTCCTCAATATTCGAGGGCATAAGACCGCCTGCCAGGATAACGGGGATTCCAATTTCCCTGCCCTTTAAAGCCAGGTCCCAGTCAAAGGACTTGCCTGTTCCCCCTCTTTTCTCCTTTGAGTAGGTATCAAACAGCACCCCCCTTACCATACCATAATAAGTATTTATAAGTTTCAGGCTTGATTCATCCTTAAACCTTACAGCCTTTATGGCACGGGGCATAAGCTCCCTGCAAAAATCAGGCGGCTCGTCTCCATGAAGCTGAACCATGTCAAGTCCGCAAAAATCAATAATCTCTCTTATCTTTAAAAGCTCCTCATCTACAAACACGCCTACCGTCTGAACAAAAGGAGGAAGCAATGAGATAATTTCACGCACCTTTTCAGGTTCTATCCGCCTGGGACTTTCGGCAAAAATAAAACCCAGGGCACATGCCCCAACTTTCACTGCCATAACAGCATCCTCATAATTTGTAATACCACAGATCTTTATCCTTACCATTATATCACTCCCGCGGCAATCAACGCCCTTGCCTTCCCTGCCGGATCCGCACTTTTCATAATAGATGTGCCGACCAAAACGGCATTGACGCCTGACCCCATAAATAATCTGACATCCTCTTCATCCTTTATGCCACTTTCACAAACAAGGACATGGCCGTCATGGACAAAGGGAGCAAGTTTAAGAGCAGTATCAAGCCGGACTTCAAAGGTATCAAGATTCCTGTTGTTAATGCCTATGATTCCTGCTCCGCAATCTATTGCCCTGTCAAGTTCAGCCCTGTCATGCACCTCAACAAGGGCCATCATTCCAAAGGCATGGCATCTGTCAAGAAGTTCTTTTAACTGCTTATCTTTCAGGATACGGACGATCAGCAATATAGCGTCAGCCCCACATAAAAATGATTCCTCCACCTGGATTTCATCAATGATAAAATCCTTTCGCAGAACAGGTATGGATACCGCTCTTTTAAGCCTTGGAAGCCAGGTCAGGTCACCTCCAAAAAACCTTTTATCGGTCAAGAGAGAGATTGCGGCGGCCCCGGACTCCTCATAGATCCTGCCGATTTCAAGAGGGTCTCTCTTTTCGCTAACAACACCTGCCGAAGGGGAAGCAAATTTAATCTCAGCGATAAGTCTTATCCTGCCGGGACTTGCAATTGCAGCCTTAAAATCACGGATAGGGGGGACACTGACTTGATCAGGCTCCCAATCCGTTTTCAGCCTTTCAACTTCCTTTTGCTTCTCAGCTATGATCTTAATCAGTCGGGAATGCATTAAAAACTCCGAAATAAAACATCATCATTCATTCACATTTTTGAGTAAAATCAATGAGGGAGTCAAGTTTGGCCATGGCCCTGCCTGAATCAATGGAATCTTCCGCCCTCTTTATCCCCTCTTTGAGGTCATTATCAAGGCCTGTCACCACAAATGCCGATGCGGCATTTAAAAGCACAATATCCCTCTTCGGCCCTTTTTCTCCCTTCAGGATATCCCGGATAATCCTCGCATTTTCCTGAGCATCTCCCCCCCTTATCTCTTCAGGGCCGACCCTTTTCAGGCCGTAATCTTCCGGTGTTATTTCAAAAGTACGCACATTATTCGCTTTCAGGTGGGAAACCCTTGTAGGCCCGCAAATACTTATCTCATCAAATAAACCTTCACCACAAACCACAAATGCTTCCCTTGTGCCAAGCCTGCCAAGGACATTTGCTATCTTTTCAGTAAGATCGGAAGAATATACGCCAAGTACCTGAGCCGTTGCCCCGGCAGGGTTAGTCAGAGGACCGAGCAGGTTAAAGATAGTCCTTAATCCTGTCTCCCGCCGCGGTCCTGCCGCATATTTCATTGCTCCATGAAAAAGCGGAGCAAAAAGAAAGCCGATTCCGACCTCATTCATGCATCTTTCCACATCGGCATTTGATATATTCAGATTCACACCAAGTTTTTCCAGGACATCAGCGCTTCCGCACTTGCTTGAGACGGCCCGGTTACCATGTTTTGCCACAATAACACCTGCCCCGACAGCCACAAAAGCGGTAGTGGTGGAGACATTAAACGTATTTATACTATCCCCGCCCGTTCCGCATGTGTCAAGGATCGTCTCTTGATCTATATTAATATCGTCCCGATCAATATTTAATGTCTTATTTTTAAGGGAAATTCGGACTGCTTTTGCCCTCATTACCCTGGCAGCGCCCGTAATCTCATCCACTGTCTCCCCTTTTATCCTCAAGGCAGTAATAAATGACCCGATCTGGGCGGGGGTGGCCCTGCCTGTCATGATCAATTCCATGGCCTCTTCCATTTCGGACTCTTCAAGATCATTCCCCATTACGACCCTGGAAATATAATCCTTAATCATGATTTAAACCCTCCACATCTTAAAAAACCTTCCATAATAACAGCTCCTTCGGTTGTCAGAATTGATTCCGGATGAAACTGGACACCCTCCACATTATATTCACGATGCCTTATCCCCATAATCTCACCCTCTTCGGTCCAGGAACTTATCTCAAAACAATCGGGCAATGAATCCTTTTCAACTATGAGTGAATGATATCGGATGGCCTCAAAGGGATTGGGAAGGTCTTTATATATTGAACGGCCATCGTGAAAGATAAAAGAAGTCTTGCCATGCATTAACCGGTCAGCCCTGACCACCTTTCCGCCATAGGCCCCGGCAACTGCCTGGTGCCCGAGACAGACTCCCATGACAGGGAGTCTTGGACCGAAATAGCGGACTGCCTCAACCGATATCCCTGCCTGGGCAGGAGTGCATGGCCCTGGTGATATCATAAGGGCATCGGGCGCTTCCTTTTCAATGCCGGGCACATCTATTTGATCGTTTCTAAAAACCCGTACCTCCTGGTTCATGCCTTGAAGTAACTGTACCAGATTGTATGTAAATGAGTCATAGTTATCAATCAAAAGTATCATTATCTCTCACCTTTTTTATAGCCTTAAACATGGCGGCTGCCTTTCTCAAGGTCTCCTCGTACTCACCTTCAGGAGAAGAATCTGCTACAATGCCGGCTCCCACCTGAATGGAGAGCGTATTATTATGAATTGTGATAGTGCGGATTGTGATGCAAAAGTCCATATTACCGTTTAGACCAAAATATCCCACGGCCCCTGCATAAGGCCCTCTTGAGGATGGTTCCAGTTCACTTATGATTTCCATGGCCCTGATCTTGGGCGCACCTGAAACCGTGCCCGCGGGAAAAGCCGACATAAAGAGATCAAAACAGTCCATGCCAGGTTTTAACTGTCCTTCCACCCTTGAAACAATATGCATAACATGGGAATAACGTTCTACCTCCATAAGCCTTGGCACATGGACGGTTCCCGGCAATGCCACCTTTCCCGCATCGTTTCTCCCGAGGTCGACAAGCATGATATGTTCCGCCCTCTCCTTGGGGTCCGACATGAGCTCCTCTTCAAAATTCCTGTCGGCCTCAGGGTCTTCACCTCTTGGCCTTGTGCCTGCAATCGGGCGAAGCTCAATCTTGCCATCCGTCAGCCTGACAAGGATCTCAGGGGATGCTCCTATCAACTTGACATCTCCGAAATTGAGGTAAAACATGTAGGGTGAAGGATTAACGCTTCTTAGATTTCTGTACAGGGTAAAATCATCACCTGATACACTGCCCGAAAATCTCTGGGACAGGACAGTCTGAATCACATCTCCCGCAACAATATATTCTTTGATTTTCTTGACGGAATTCTCAAATTCTTCTTTTTTGAAATTTGACGAAAGTTCGGAAAGCTGAAATGGTTCAACCTTTGTTATGGACGCAAGCGGCTGCTTAAGATCGCTTACAGTCTCCTCTAACTCCTGACACGCCAGGTTATATGACTTTTTGATATCTTCCTTTTCCTGTAGATGCGCAAAGACTGCCACCTTGATCTGATGTGTAAAATGGTCAAAAATAATAAGGCGCCTTGTGGCAATAAAAATAGTCTCCGGCTGGTCAATCTCTTTCCGGGAAATACCCGGCAGCCGTTCCCACTTTCTTATCAGATCGTAATTAAAATATCCCACAAGACCTCCCTGGAAGGGGGCGAGCTCTTTTGATGTTACAGCCTTAAATTTCCCGGCCCAATCCTTTAAGACATCAAGAGGGTTTTGCACATCTTTTAATATCGTTTTTATCCCACCCTCCTGCATTTCCATCTCTCTGCCGCATAACCTTGCCACCAAATAAGGCATATAGCCGATAAAGCTGTATCTCCCCCATCTTTCACCACCGTCTGCGCTTTCAAGGAGATAGGAAAAGGATTTATCCCTGATTTTCAGATAGGACGTGACAGGTGTCTCCGTATCACCGAGAAATTCCCGGTAGACCGGGATCAGATTTCCCTGATTCGCCATTGAGCTGAATTCTGGAAAGGACGGTCTTATATTCACTGCTTAATTCCCCAAAAAAAAAGGCCGTGATTTATTCCCACGGCCTTTTTATATATAAAGAAAAAAACCGTGGAGCCTCTAAGGAGGCGGCCCACAGTTTTTTGATTACCTAAACTATTGTGGCTGACGCACCTCCTTTAATGGAGTTGTGCCACCACCAATAATTTGTTAATACCATTACATTATTTATTTTATTATTTAACATGATGTGAGAATAAATACATTTAAATTAATTGTCAAGATAAAAAAACCTGCCCTGTGCGGTTAAAAAACTATTCGGTTAAAAACTATCCAAAAATCAATCACGAAAACACGAAACAAGGCATAAAATCAAGTTAACCGTTCACACCCTCATTCCAATGTTCTGCGTCAGCCCGGCGCAGCTAACACAGGAAACCCGGAGCATGGCGCTGAACCCTTTAAAAAAAGGTCATGCGACATGGCTGGCTCAATAATTGTGTTTGATAGCTATCTAATTTCATGATATATGAATATAGATAATTTCCTGATTATAACGGAATCAGGGGAGGACATATTTATTGTCCGTTCCGGGCGTTAAATCTTTGTAAAAGCTGTCAAAAAAAGGAATATCAGCCCGGTAAATTACGGGAGTATTCCCAAAAAGCAAGCAACATCATTGACCGTTTAATGGACTATAAAACTCGAAGTTTCAGTCAAATTAACAGGCCGGGCTTAAAAGCAGATAGATTTCCACTATTGTGAAATATGCTCCTGATGGTATATCAACCCGATTATTTTCTTTGTAGAAATAACATGTGTCATGCTGTAATCCATTGAAATTATGGCTATCAAGGTAAGGCTGGACAGTTGCTTTGGCGGATTCGTCGCTTACGCTCCTTAATCCACCCTGCAAAGTTATGTTGGTAAACCGACGCAGGGTGGATTAAGCTAAGCAAATCCGCCAAAAAGCGGGAGGTGTTCCGCTTTAAGCTGGCAGCCGAAATTATCAAAAGGGATGTCTCCCCTGAATCCGTTATAATCAGAAAATTTCTTATTATTTAAGTGTCAATTATGCCTTTGACTTCTGCAAAAACAAAATAAAAACAAAATATGAACATGAGGCTTTAGATGAAAAAAAAAGAACGAATCGTTCGCTCGGATGGCCGGAAGATGCACATTTTGCAACGCTGCATTTGTCCGCCAATTTTGTGGCATAGAGAGTATTCTTAATATTTACCAGCACCGCTCAACTCTGCGTTATTATATACTAACAGCTTCATAAGAGGTAAAAAACTTGAAGATTTCTCAACTCACATATAAATACATCTGTCCGGTCTTTTACGCACTCCTGTTGATTCCTTTTTGTCTAAGTCCATCAATTGCTCAGGAGAAAGAGAAGACGTATTCCATCTCTCTTGTAAAAACCGCTGAAACTGAAAAAGATATCCATAAGATCGGGGATAAAAAAGTTTTGACGGAAACACATACTGTCCGGAAAGGAGAACATTTATGGCAGCTTTTGAGAGAAAAGGGCCTGTTAAAAGGCCATAATCTTCCTGAATTGCTTTCAGTTCTCAAACAATTGAACAGCTCATTTGCCAACCTTAATTTAATCCATCCCGGTGAAGAGCTTATAATTCCGCTCAAAATCGTTCCTGTCTCATCTCTCTCCCTGATGAAAAACACCCAACCTGAAATAGAGGCCCCGATTAAGAAACTCAAGGATATAAAGCTTGAATACTATACCGTTAAACAGGGAGACAGTCTGATCAGGATTGCCGTAGATCAATATGATATTCCTGCAAATTATTTATATAATGATTATCTCAAGATGGTTAAAAAATTAAATCCCTCCATCAAAGATATAAATACGATTTACCCGGGACAAAAAATAAAGCTCCCGATTTATTCCCCCCGGATTGTGAGAAGTCCTATTAAACCCGAAATACCGATAAAAACTGAAAACAGGACCGAGATTAAAAAAACAAACACTATTACTGATGACCTGGAAATGATATTTGCAGGAATGGGAGAGGAGTGGATCAATACCGGTGAGCATTTTATACCATTTAAGTCCGGGGGACAGATAGACTTAAAGGCAGTGTCTTTTCCCATAATCAATCTTCAAAACGGCCTGAGAGTGATCGTTGATCTGAAGGACAAGCTCACTGACAGGATGACAGGCATAATAAAATCGAGCTGGCAAAACTATCGTGTTATACATCTTAAGAAAGAAGATGATCTTAAGTCTTCCCTGAATAAGATCCTGAGTGTATGCGGGTACGCCAAGATACGCAGGCAGGGGGAACCATTACAATTAAGCGGGAATATTCCATTAAAGATCACAGGCGACTGGATTATAACACGCTCAGGAAATCAGACTGACGATAAACCTTTAATTTATGTTATAAATATACTGACTACACCTGAAGATGCGACTTCCTGCTTGATCAAAGATTATGTAAAAGGACTTGGTATAGAGGTTATTGACTGTCCCCCCGGTGAAAACGGAACTGAACAGGATCCGACCGTTTTTAAAGCATTAAAAGGGTGCGATACCCCTTCATCATTGGTAGAATCTCTGCTTAAACTTGATGACAGGGAATTTTCAACCCAGTTGGAAATCCCAGTCTTTCAGAGCCGGAAAGCTGATCTCAAACTGACCATAAAAGCGGATTTCTTTCTAAGAACAAGAGAAAAAGATGCTATAATTGACCTTACCGGTTTTGACAAGGGAATTATATCATTTTTAAAAGATCACCATTTTCTGTTACTTTCTCTCGCGGCAGATAAAGATCCTTTCTCTATTTCCGCAAAGACCCTTGAATTTCTTGATGTTCAATATAATCCAGGCCCTCATTTAATTATGGCTGCTTCAAGAGATAATTCAAGAAATATAAGGTTGAGTATACCTGGAATTGTCTTTAAAGACAGCCATGGAAAACCAATCATTATCACACCCCATAACCTGCCGGATAAAATCAGGATGTTTTTATCGCTAAAAGGCTACAAAGTCTTACCTCTTTCCTTTTCATAATCACAGCCGTTCATCGTTTAAAACTTGAAATTGGAAATGAGAAAGTTGCGAACTTTTCCCTCTTAATTTCCTTTTCACGCTCAGGATTTTTTTTCATGACGCCTCGCAATACACATTAAGTCCATTTGAGGCGGCCCTTTCAAGGTGGTAACTGTTTGATATTGTATCTTAAATCTGCAAGCGTTGACCGAAGGCGGAGAGAGCGTGCTCCGGGCGTTGGATCCTGTGGCCCCGCAGGTTTTTTTCGCC
>JAGGXA010000233.1 GCA_021163285.1 Deltaproteobacteria bacterium
GACTTGAAGTATCGTAGTGCGTCTGCGCCCTTGCCGCCTTGCACCTGCCTGCAGCAGGCAGGTCTTCGGCAAACTCGACGCTTGCAGGATTTAGGTACAATAATATATTGAATTCCCAATAGAGATTTTAGACGGATTTATCTGCCAATATTGATAAATAGCGCCTGAATGTACTGACATGAGGGGGTATTATTGAATGCTTCTTGGAAACCTGATAAGGAGAAACGCCAAGCTGTTTCCTGATAAGACAGCCATTATTTTTGAGAATAAGAAAATAACCTATCATGAGCTTGGGGAAAGGACAGGGCGACTTTGCAATGGGCTTAAGGCAATGGGCATCAAAAAAAGAGACAGGGTAGGTCTTATCCAGCATCCCTGCCCACAGTTTATTGAGCTTTATATTGCCATACCACGAACAGGGGCGGTTCTTGTTCCCTTAAACTGCCGGTTGACAGGCAAGGAGCTTGTTTATATCGTAAATGATGCTGCATTAAAGATGATAATACTGGGCAGGGAATTTATTGACGTTATTAAATCAATAGAGCCGGATTTAAAGACTGTTACCTCTTATTTTTGTATGGGTAAAACACCTTCCGGCATGAAAGACTATGAAAAGTTAATCCTCGATTTTCCACCTGAATTTTCGGCAATAGGGGTTCATGATGATGATGTGGCGATTCAGATGTATACAAGCGGCACCACAGGAAGGCCGAAAGGGGCAATGCTTACTCATAAAAACCTGATGTCCAATTACATAGGAAGGATTATTGACTTAAAGCTTGATAAAGAGGAAATATTTTTAAGCGCAACTCCTTATTACCATGTGGCGGCCGAGTATGCCCTTGTGACACTCTTTGTCGGCGGCCTGCTTATCATTCACAGCAAATTTGATCCGGGCCGTTTTCTCTCTGATATTGAGGCGGAAAAGGTAACATATACCCTTGCTGTCCCTTCAATGATAAATTTTTTATTGCAGTATATGGAAAAACATCCGGGAAATTACGATTTCAGCACAGTGAAAACATTTCTCTATGGGGCCTCTTCAATGCCTGTAGCCCTTTTGCGAAAGGCCATGAAGGCATTTAAGTGCAATTTCATCCAGTCTTACGGGTTGACTGAGGCAAGTCCAGGCGTAACATATTTAAGGCCTGAGGACCATATCCTTGATGGCCCCGAAGAAAAGGTAAAAAGACTTGCATCATGCGGCAAAGAGGTCTTCAATGTTGAGGTTAGAGTAATCAATGAAAAGGGCGCTGTCGTCAGACCTTACGAAGTCGGAGAAATAATTGTCAGAGGCGATAATGTAATGAAGGGTTACTGGAAACTGCCTCTTGAGACGGCAAAAACGATAAAAAACGGCTGGTTGCACACAGGCGACCTTGCGATGGTGGATGAAGAAGGTTACATATTTATTATTGACAGAAAGAATGACATGATAATAAGCGGCGGTGAAAATATTTATCCAAGAGAGGTTGAGGAGATACTCTACGAACATCCTTCCGTCCTTGATGCTGCGGTTATTGGGATTCCTGATCAGGATTGGGGCGAATCGGTAAAGGCATTTGTGGTGTTAAAGGATGGAGAAAAGGTTTCAGAAGCCGGCATTATTGATTTCTGCAAGAAAAATCTGGCAAGCTATAAAAAACCGAAATCAGTTGAATTCATTCATGAACTTCCAAGGAATCCAACCGGTAAGGTCTTGAAAAAAGAGCTTAAAAATAAAGTGAATCGTAGCAGCTCGCGGGTTTAATGGCACAGGGTGGTCTTCCAAAGCCTGAACCATAAACTTTTATAATCGGCATGAACCTGAACTGAAGGAGAATAAAACATGGATTTTAGTTTTTCTGCTGAAGAAGAAAAATTTAAACAGGAGGTCCAAGAGCTTTTTATCAGTGAGGAAGAACTTTCAAAGGCGGCCAAAAAGGAGTGGAACACAGGTCTTGGCTTCGGCCCGAACTGCTGGAAAATACTTCAAAAGATCGGGGAGAGAGGCTGGCTCTGCCCTACATGGCCAAAGGAGTATGGCGGACTTGGACTCTCTTATATGTACAGGTATATTGTGGTTGAACAAATGCATCATTTTGTTGATATTTACACTACGGTTGGGGCCGGGATGGCCGGACCTATAATCCTGAGCCATGGAACCGACGAACAAAAGAACAAATACCTCCCTCCCATAGCAAGGGGAGAAGTAGAATTTGTCCTTGGCTATACAGAACCCCAGGCAGGATCAGATCTTGCCGCACTTTCCATAAAGGCCGAGGATAAGGGAGATTATTATCTTATAAATGGATCAAAGCTATTTAACACGAGGGCACATTATTCACAATATCACTGGCTGGGAGCAAGGACTGCCGTAATCAAGCCCAAATATAAGGGAATATCATTATTTATCGTAGATTTAAAAAATACCCCGGGAATAACCATCAGTCCTATCTGGAGTGTCGGCGGCACAAGGACAAACGAGATCTTTTACGATAATGTCAAGATACCGAAAGACTCGCTTGTAGGCGAGGCAAACCGTGGATTTTATTATATTCTGGAGGCCCTTGACTATGAAAGGATCTCTACCGTAGCAGGACTTGAAAGAGACTTTAAGGAACTTGTGGAATATGTAAAAGAAAAGAGAAAGGCCGGGGACCCGATTATCCGGCAAAAACTTGGAGGACTTGCCGCGGAAATTGAATCTGCAAGACTATTCGCATTGAAGGTTGCCTGGATGCTTGATAATGGACGTGTTCCGAACTACGAAGCGGCAATGCTGAAAATGAAGGTGGCTGAGACTGAACAGAACCTTGTAAATACTGCCATGCAGATCTTCGGCCCTTACGGTCAGGTTCAAAAAGGATGCAGGTGGGCACAATTTGACGGTCAGTTTGAGAGGTTCTACAGAGACAGCCTTGAGAATCTTATTACAAGAGGCACATCTGAAATCATGAGGAATATAATTGCCCAAAGAGGTCTTGGTATGCCAAGGAGATAAAAAAAACCAACCGTTCACGGAGGAACATCATGGATTTTGATCTTTCCGAATCACAAAATATGTTGCTTGATACAGCAAAGAAGTTTTTGGAAAAAGAGGCAAAGGGACTTGCACGTCAAGTAGAAAAAACAGATGCAGGATATTCACCGGAATTATGGCAAAAAATTGCCGAACTTGGCTGGATCGGCCTTGTTTTCCCTGAGCAGTATGGCGGGATTGAGGGAACCTTTCAGGACCTGGTATTGCTTGTGGAAGAAATGGGAAAAGCCGTATTCCCCGGTCCTTTTACCACGACTGCAATTTCAGGCTTATCAATCCTTGATCATGGAAACAGCTCTCAAAAAGATGCCTTTATACCCGCCCTGACAGATGGCGAGCTTATTATTTCTCCTGCCCTCATAAAACCTGACCCTTTGATGAACGAAAGTATTGTGCATGATCAGGCAAGCATGAAAAATGGGAAATATCTCCTTAGCGGTACGAGATTATTTGTGCCTTTCGGGCATGTTGCCGGCAGGTTTATTTATGAAGCAGATACGGATAAGGGCAAGACTCTGTTTTTGATTGATGCAGGAAACCCGGGTATAAGATGTCTTCCTCTTGATTCCATTGCAGGCGACAAACCATGTGAAGTTGTATTGGAAGGGGTGGAGGTATCGGAAGAGGATATAATAGGCACACCTGGAAAGGCGGAAAAAATAATTAAACAAATAAACACCAGGGGAGCTCTTCTTGAAAGCGCCTATATCTGCGGTATGCTGGAACAGGTCTTGAAGATGACGGTGGAATATGCAAATGAAAGAGAACAATTTGGAGATAAGATAGGCGCATTACAATGTATTCAGCATCAGTGTGCCGATATGGCTACGGATACGGATCAGGTAAAATTTTTGACATATGAAGCGGCCTGGAAATTAAGCAAAGGTCTTCCCGCCGACAAAGAGGTTTCCATGGCAAAATCATGGGCAAGCGATGCCTCGCGCCGGGTGTGCCTCCTTGGCGTAAAGATTCATGGCGGCACAGGCGTAATGGAAGAGCATGACATGCAGATCTATTTCAGGAAGGCAAAAGCTGAAGAGCTTGCCTTTGGTGATGGTGATTTCCATCGGGAGATTGTTGCTACACAATTAGGTCTGTAAACATTTCGTGATAGTTCAGCTGGGATATGAGCTTCCGGAAACCCCAGGCAGGTAAGCGTTCACCGGCAATAGATTTCAATCCTGTGTCATAAACCATATAAATAGCACTCAAACGAAAACTCTTGGTTTTTGTTTGAGCAACAACGCAGAAAGTTCAAGGGAAATTACTGATGTTGACAAAACAAAAGATGGATAGGTATGCGGATGTATTATTGTGGGGATTAAAAACTGCAAGGAAGAATAAGTTCAGGAAAAATGAGGTTGTGTTGGTCAGGTTTGATCTTTTAGCCATCCGGCTGGCTGAAATTATTCAGGCAAAGCTCCTTGATATGGGGCTAAACCCTGTGTTGCGCCAGGGTTTAACGCCGGTTATGGAGCATAACTTTTATGACAAGGCCAATAAAAACCAGCTTGCGTTTATCGGCCCTTGGGAACGGGAGTTCTGTAATCACTTAAATGGCGGCATCTATTTAAATGCCCCTGAATCTCTGACGCACTTGGGAGATATTGATCCGGGAAAGATAGGAACGGCAGCCGTAGCAAGAAAACCATTACGCGAAATTCTTGAGAAAAGGGGAGAGACAGGCCTATACGGCTGGACCCTCTGTACTCTGCCGACTGAAGAACCGGCAAAAAAGGCAAAGCTTACTCTGAAACAATACACAAACCAGATCATCAAGGCCTGTTATCTTGACAAGCCCGACCCGGTCAAGGCATGGGAAACTATATATAAGGATGCTATGACCATCAAAAAATGGATCAACAGCATGGACGTCAACTATTACCATGTTGAATCTGAAAACATTGACCTGAAGATAAAACAGGGAAAGAAAAGAAAATGGATCGGGATCTCCGGCCATAATATTCCCAGTTTCGAGATTTTCCTCTCCCCGGACTGGCGCGGGACAAAGGGGATATATTTTGCAAACCAGCCATCTTTCAGGAGCGGAAATTACGTGGAAGATGTAAAACTGACTTTTAAGAAGGGTTCGGTAGTTAAAATAGATGCAAAGAAGGGAAAGGACTTTGTAGTAAAGCAACTTTCCATGGATAAGGGCGCATGTAGAGTAGGTGAGTTTTCCATGACTGACAAGAGATTTTCAAGAATAGACAGGTTCATGGCTAACACCCTCTTTGATGAAAATTATGGCGGCAGGCACGGTAATTGCCATCTTGCAGTTGGCGCATCCTACAGCGATACATATAACGGTAACCCGGCGGAACTTACAAAAGAGATAAAAAAGGACCTGGGTTTCAATGATTCAGCCCTGCACTGGGACCTTGTAAATACCGAAAAGAAGACCGTTACTGCATATTTAAACAACGGGGAAAAGATTGTGATCTATGAAAACGGATTGTTTAAGTATTAGCAGTTTCTAACAGGTTTCCCGAACCCTGGTTTAATAAGTTGACAAGGCCGGCCCTTTCAAGGTGAGATTGAACAGCCATGTACCAGCTTACAGGCTCAGTGACTGTTAATGCCCGTTTGGTATGCATTCCCACGCAGAGCGCAGGAACGAGAGTAAATAGTACTTTTTGTCGGTAATTGCTGCATATGAGGAACGATGAGATTGCTTCGCTTCGCTCGCAATGACATGCAGGGAAATACCACGTGAACGGTTACCAATAGAATTAGACTCAATTTATTTAACATACAATATCAAGCAGTTACTACCTTGAAAGGGCTGGTTGACAAGGCATAACCGTCCCCTTCATAATTACCGTGCCTGAGCGTGATAACAAAGAGGCAGATGAATAATTACGACAAGGAGGCAAGAAATGGACTTTGGTTTAAATGAAGAGCAGAAGATCCTGAAACAGAGTGTCACAAATTTTATGGAAAAGGAATGCCCTCCGGAATATGTAAGAAAGCTTGATGATAATGAACTCTATCCTTATGAGCTTTATAAAAAAATGTCAAAGCTCGGCTGGTTTGGCCTGCCATTTACCGAAGAGTATGGCGGAAGCGGGCTTGGGGCTATGGACCTGGCGATTGTTGGTGAAGAAATGGCCAGATTTTCTTTTGAGATCGCCGCAGGGTTTGCTATCAGTATATTCTGTGGGTTGAATATACTTGAGTATGGCACAGAGAAACAGAAAAAAAACTATATCCCAAAGATGATAAATAATGATATCAGGTTGTCTATTGCTATTACCGAGCCGAATGCCGGATCAGACGCAGCATCCCTGGCTACGTCGGCTGTCCTTGAAGGAGATAGTTGGGTAATTAACGGGCAGAAAACTTTTCAGACTGCTGCGGACGCGGACAACAACATCATTTCCCTGTATGTAAGGACAGACAAAAATGTTGCCAGGCATAAAGGGATCAGCCTGATCCTTGTTCCAAAAGATACCCCCGGCATCGAAATCAGGAGGATAAAAACATTAGGCAGGAAAATGCTCCATACCTGTGAGATCTTTTTTGAAGATGTCCGGATCCCCAAAGAAAATCTTGTAGGAGAGTTGAACGGCGGATGGAAGATCCTCCTCTCAGGGCTTGAACTGGAAAGGTTGTTTATCTGTTCAACCTATGCGGGAGCGGCCCAGTCTGCCGTAGATCTTGCAACTAAGCATGCAAAAGAGAGAGAGCAGTTCGGCAGGCCAATCGGCTCATTCCAGGCTATAGGACACATGCTCGCTGATATGCAGACCGACGTGGATGCAGCACGTTTACTGGTGTACAGGGCAGCATGGCTGCTGGATCAGGGTATCTCCTGTATGAAAGAGGTGAGCATGGCTAAATTATTCGGCTCTGAAACTTATGCAAGGATCGCTAATCAGGGCATGCAGATAATGGGCGGCTATGGTTATTCGATGGAGTATGATATGCAACGTCATTTCAGGGATTCAAGGGTGCTCACCGTCAGCGCAGGTTCTTCCCAGATGCAAAGAACGGTTATTGCCCGCACAATGGGCTTAAAGGTAGTCTAACCCATATCGGGAAGGAACCTTCTGAGGGGGCAGCAGACCCACACATTCGACACTTTGTAACCGTTCACAGGTTCAAAGGTTGCAAGTAGAAGGTTGAAAGTTGATATGATATATTGATTTTGTGCGAGCGTAAGGGCGAATACAAGATTCGCCCCTACGAGATATTACCGGATACATTGGGCAGAATTTCCAGTTTCCAATTTCTTTTTTTTTCGTTCCCAGGCTCTGCCTGGGAATGCATATTGCAAGGCACCGTCTTGATAGCTGATACAACAAAACAAAAACGGGTTTTTCATAAAATCCGGTCATCGATTTTAATTCTTTCTATCCGCCAGCAGAGAAAGAGCCTGCCAACGAAAAACCTTCAGCAACTTAAAAGGCTGAACCTGGGAACGAAGGAAAAATTTGTTTTTTTTGTATTGCACCCATTCTGAAACGAGAAGGCAGCCGGAACCTGGTAAACGTTAAAATGTTAAGTGGTTGATCCCTCCCCAAAATCCGATATAATCAGTATTTTTCTAACGGTCAGGCACAGGGTATTGCCCCTGCGCCGTCGCAGGGGCAATACCCTGTGCCTGACTTGGAATGATAGACCACTATGCAGTATATGTTTTTTAATCAATCTTTTTGCTTGTGTCTGTCCAATAAACCATTGTGTAATGGCCGAACGGCCTGAATAACAAGGCTTTCGCATTTTATTCAATCTATGATTGCCGAGGTCTGAAAATAAACAAAAAAAATGCAAAATAAAATAATTAAGCTGTTAATTGTTGACGATTCGGCAATTGATCGACAAGTGATTTCCAAACTTTTATCCAAATATCAAAACATTAAAGTGATTGGAACCGCTGTTGATCCTTATTTTGCAAGGGATAAGATTGTCAAATTAAAGCCTGATATTATTACCCTTGATATCAACATGCCAAAAATGGATGGGCTCGCCTTCCTTGAAAGGCTTATGAAGTATTACCCTATGCCCGTTGTTGTTTTTAGCTCCTTTACGCCAAAAGAGAGTGACATTGCTCTAAAAGCCATGGATCTTGGCGCGATGGAGGTTGTTTGTAAGCCGGGAGCTGAAGACAATATACAAAATGTTTATAAAGAACTGGCTAAAGCAATTCAATCTGCCGGTTCAACCCGCATCAATAAATATGAAGGCGCTTCCAGGCCTGCCGCCAGTAATTATAAACAAGATAAAACAGGCATTATTAGTAATCAAACCGGAAATAAGGTGATTGCCGTCGGAGCATCAACCGGTGGAACAGTTGCAATTGATGCTCTGCTGTCTGCCATGCCGGTTAATTCCCCAGGCATAGCAATCGTGCAACATATGCCGGAAAAATTTACTGCCTCATTCGCCGAAAGACTTAATGAAAGATCTCAAATTGCAATCCGAGAAGCAAGAGATAACGACTGTCTTGCCCCCGGAGTCGCTCTGGTAGCTCCGGGCAATCATCATATGATTCTCAAACAAGGAATCGGCGGTTATCTGGTGAAAATAATAGATGGCCCCAGTGTTCATTACCAGCGACCCAGCGTTGATGTCTTATTCCAGTCAGCAGCTGAAAACGCGGGGCCGAATGCAATTGGAGTGCTTCTTACGGGAATGGGTTCCGACGGTGCTCAGGGGCTTCTGGAAATGCATCAAAACGGCGCCTACACTATCGCACAGGATGAAAAGACTTCTGTTGTATTCGGGATGCCGAAGATAGCCATAAAACTTAAGGCAGTGGATAAGGTAGCGCCTCTGCCGGAGATTCCCGGGCATATATTTGCGACATTAAACAAGTAAATAACCGTTCACCTTAGCCCTGCCCTTTACCCACAAACCAGGGACATGAGCTATTGCATGGTATATGTCAGATTGACAGACTATTTTCGGTAAGGCTTCTTTGTTAGCAGCGCATAATCCCGTACCTTCATCACAAACAAGATATACGGCAAAAGTACCATTTTCCTCAAGACATTGCCAATGCTGCTTTCATTTCTCACCTTTTCGTGAGCTGGTTAATTCAATTCTTAATATTGCGGAGCTATACGCATCAACTGTAATTATGATAGGAGTATTTTTGGAGAATATCTCATCACTCAAAAAAACAACTATTTTTGTTTCATTGTTATTTGAGGATACAGTATTAGACAATAAAGAACCGAAATAAGTCAAATATTGGCTTATTGATCCTACAGAATTAGGATATATCTGAAAACGATTCATAATTGTCGAAATTGCCTGGATACTGCACCGTCCCTCCAATCTCAATGATAACATGTACTGAAATGCCACAAATTTGGACTCAGTATATTGATATGTTGTTCCAAAAAGTACCGAATCCATTACA
>JAGGXA010000044.1 GCA_021163285.1 Deltaproteobacteria bacterium
CCCTTTTTCCCAAACTCTGCGTTATGCTCAAAAAATTATCCTCGAAATATCAACTATATGTCTGCGGTAATTTTTTGAGCAAGCCTTGATTTTGAAAAAAATTGCTATTTTCGGACAGCCTCCTAGAGAGTAAGGTCATACTTGCGATAAGAAAGCCCTTTTATGCCCATACGTTTCATTGGAAGGGGAAGTGTCCGATCCTTAGTGTAGGGGAATGCATACGCATGATGGTGTGCTACATCCTCTATTTTTTTCACCCGTAACTTCTATGTTGGAAAGGTTATCCGGTCTTCCCTTATCCCGGTCGGTACGGGCGAGATATGACACTTTCACCTGTTTATATCCCAGTGCCATGGCTCCGACCATGGGAGATGATCCAAGCCTCCGGATAGAACTACGGCCTGCCTGACAGATTCAAGAGGGACATAGAAATTTAGGGATAAAGATAAAAAACAGAAGAAATATTGAAAGAAGAGAAAATAGATAGCCCATGGGTCAAACGTAGATTTGACCCCATTTGTTCTGCACCTCCGTAACCTATGCGCATGACTCCGGGTTTAATTACAGCTATACGGATCCTAATGATTTGCATAACCTTACAGAAAAGAGGAACAAACTAAACCATCTCTTAAACACCTAACCCTGCCTTTTACCCGTAATAAATAACTGAACAAAACTGCCTGCATATTATAATCTACAGGCATAGTGAGCTGTTTTAATATGTTGGCACTTTTAGATCGGGCAAAGATGGCCTGAAGCTGTGACGCATAGTTGGTGAAGTTAATTTGTCTTCGTTCCTAACTATATTTTCCCTGATTCCTTATCAAGGTAATAGAGTGTCGCTCCTACCGGTGCAAAGGAGAGAAAGAGGATATTTAAAACCGGGATCAAAAACGGGAGCCCGAAACCAAGATGAAATGGAATTGTCTTAATGAGATAAGCAAATCTGCTTTTGAAGGGCTCCAGACGTCTTGCAGGAATAACATCAGTATTGTCCCATGCAAGGAAGATAATTGCAAGACAGGTGGAAATAAAGGCCAGGATTGATCCCAGAGGAACAACCAGACCCAGGATAATGAGCAAAACGGATATCAGTATCGGGATGATGGTTCGCGGTATTTCCTGTTTGATTAAATAAATAAAAAGGTTCCAGATATTTACCTTTTGAGGTTCTTTTATCTCGTGCGTAATATTCAACTCGGTAATCCTGGACATGATATCCATGATGACAACACTGAACAGTAGCTGAGATATCAGATAGGAAAAGATCGCTGAAATCCCCATAAGAAAGAGGGCCATAATCCAGGAGGCAATATGCCATAAAATCACGAGCCATTTGCTTTCCGGCCTGGCCCAGATCAAACTGATCGTTTCTTGATAGCTGGAAAAAATTATAATGGTAAATACAAGTCCAATGAGAATAACCACGAAAAACCTTAGTATTCCCCAGAAAAGGAGCTTCCTGTTCTGCAGTCCGTAAGATAATCCAAGAAAATTATATTTTATTCCCTTTATTATATCCATCTTTATTACTCCGCTGTATATGTTAAAAAAAACGGTAAACGACAAGTACTTTGAAGCGACAAGCTTTTTGAAACAGTGTCGAGGATTACTGAATGCGCTGCTGTTAAAACTGCCCTTTCACACTGTCAATATTTGGCATCCTTCATTTTTACTTTACACTTGCTACTTTTACCTCAAAATGAAGGATGCCCGATATTTATACCATTCTGTTCACATTTTACACCATTTTTTTGGGACGAGGACGAAATAATATCCCCAGGCAGGCGCGCGGATTCAGGTCAGGTTTGTTCGATCCAAAAGTACAAAAGTTGCAGGAATAGTGAGCTGTTTTAATATGTTGGCACTTTTAGATCGGACAAAGACGGGCTGAAGCTGTGATGCATGGTTGGGAAAGTTAATTTGTCCTCGTTCCTTAAGTTCAGATTGCCATAAACGCATATCCCTGCCCATTTTTTTCTTGATTATCCATGCCTGGAATTATACATTATTTTTTAGTAAATTCAAGGTATTAATATAATAGTTCAGCCACAAAGACATTAAAACAGCAAGGATTATAAGGCGTCCTTTATTCATCAGTTTATACTTTTTTTAAACAGGCGGGTATCGTCGAATTAAATGCTGATGTCGAAACCGGAAATTTGAAATTTGGTAACCGTTCACGGTAACAGGTTCGCAGTTAACGGTTGAAAAATACAGTAAAATTCGGCTGCCAACTTAACACGGGAGACTTTCCGCCATTTTGGCTTTATAGCTGATTGAAGTTACAGGTTTCGGTGGGTTCGGTTCCCTTAATTTACCTGCGAACTTACGTTGTTTTCTTGAACCGTCGGGTAAATTAAGGAGCGTAAGCGACGAATCCACCAAATCAGATGTAAGGTACAATCCCCGAGCGTACTCTATGTCGCTTATAACCGTGAACTGACAACGGTAGCCCGTGAACGGTTGCCATACTTCTTAATGAACAGTGTATGCCGTGTTTTCAAGGGCCAACGGGTCAATTAATGGAACAAGATTATTATAAAATACAAGGGTTTAAGGCATCTGCTGTAAGGGCGGGCCTTAAAAAAGACAATGCGCTTGACATGGCGCTTATTTTTTCTGAAAAAGAGGCCATGGCAGCAGGCGTTTTCACTGCCAACAAAGTCAAAGCCGCGCCGGTTATTCTGAGCCGGGAAGTAATTCAAACCGGAAAGGCAAGGGCAATAATTGCTAATGCCGGAAATGCAAACGCATGCACCGGCGAAGCAGGGGCGGCCGATGCCCGGATGACCGCAGGTCTTGTGGCAGGCGAGCTGGATATCCTGCCTGAAGATGTGCTTGTTGCTTCCACAGGTGTTATAGGCAAACCACTTAATATGGACAAGATCAAGCATGCTGTTCCTGCTCTTGCGGGCGCTCTCTCCCCTGATGCTTTTCCACTTGCGGCGCAGGCTATTATGACCACGGATACTTTCCCCAAGCTCAGCCTGTTTGACGGTCTGGCAGGCGGGCTGCCATATCGCATCCTTGGCATTGTAAAAGGGGCTGGAATGATAATGCCCAACATGGCTACCATGCTCTGCTTTATACTGAGTGATATCCGGATAGATGCCTCTGAACTTCAAAACGCTCTCCTTTCCTCGGTAGAGGCTACCTTTAACCGCATTACAGTAGATGGAGACACCAGTACAAAT
This sequence comes from Deltaproteobacteria bacterium, assembly GCA_021163285.1. Lineage (GTDB taxonomy): Bacteria > Desulfobacterota > DSM-4660 > Desulfatiglandales > Desulfatiglandaceae > JAGGXA01. The sequence goes on from JAGGXA010000044.1 coordinate 3,198, forward strand.
GACATGGTACTGGCCATGGCAAATGGTCTGGCTGATAACAGGGCGCTTACCGGAGCTGATTTAGATGTTTTCTCAAAAGGGCTTGAATCTGTTATGGGCGAGCTTGCCCGTATGATAGTTCAGGATGGAGAGGGGGCCACGAGGTTGGTTTCTATAAAAATAAAAGGCGCTGCAAGCCCCGCTGATGCCCTTAATGCCGCAAGAACAGTGGCAAATTCCAATCTGGTCAAAACTGCTCTCTATGGTCTGGATCCCAACTGGGGAAGGATTATGGCAGCCCTTGGAAGATCGGGGGTTGAGATGCGGGAGCAGAATGTGGATATCTGGTTTGATAATGTTCAGGTAGTTTCAGGTGGACTTGGAAAGGGCGCCGAGCAGGAAAAAAAGGCAGCCGGGATAATGAACAACAAAGAATTCACAATCATGATCGATCTTAACCTGGACAGCCACGAGGACAGGATCATTACCTGCGATTTTTCACATGATTATATAACGATTAACGCTGATTACAGGACATAAGGGCTCGCGCAAAAATATCGCAGAGTTTGGGGGAAATGGCATTTTCGGACAGCCTCTCAGGTAAATTCTTTATTTCCAAATCCCAAAGGGACGAGGACGAAATAACATCCCCAAGCAGGAATCGGTAATATTTTTCTAATGGGCAAACACAGGGGCCTGCCATTCCGGAAAAATCCCAATGTACGGTGAAAACAATCCGTTTTTAATCAATCTTTTTTGCTTGTGTCTGCCCAATAAATCATTGTGTAATGGCAGAAAGACCTGAATAATAAGGCTTTTCGCATTTCTATTCAATCTTTGATTTCCGAGGTCTGAAGTTCAATTTTCGCAATCTAAAGGGATGATGGTTTCTGAATATTATAAGGGGAAATATATGCATGCAGTTATAATGACGGGCGGATCAGGCACCCGCTTCTGGCCCGTAAGCAGGAGCAGTACACCAAAACAGTTTCTGGATATTACGGGCAGCGGCCCAATGGTTGTAGAGACCTGTAACAGGCTGAGCCCTCTTTTAAAGGATGAAAAAATGATCCTTATTCTGGGGCAGAGGCATCTAAAGGAGGCAAAAAGTCTTTTTAAGGGCCGTGCGGTACACATGCTTGCCGAGCCCGTAGGAAAAAATACTGCCCCCTGTATCGGCCTTGGGGCAATATACGCCGAGTATCTGGGTTGCCGGGGACCGGTTGCTTTTCTCCCTGCCGATCATTTTATAGGCAATCCGGCATCTTTTATTGAGAGCTTAAGAGCAGCGGGAGACCTTGCAAGTTCAGGAGGGATCGTTACCATAGGTATTGTGCCGAGCAGACCTGAGACCGGTTACGGTTACATTAAGCGGGGAGAGAGCCTGGCGGATGCCGGAAAGATGAATGCATATAAGGTTTCAGAGTTTAAAGAAAAGCCGGACATTGAAGATGTGTGCAACTATATCAAAAGCGGTGAATATTACTGGAACGGCGGTATCTTTGTAGCAACGGCAGATACTATTTTAATGGAGACAAAGAGGTTGTTGCCCGACCTCTATGAAGGGCTTGCCGATTTAAAAAAGGTGTTGGGCACGGACAGGTTTGAGGGCAGGTTAAGAGAGGTCTATTCAGATCTATCCGGGGTCTCTTTTGATTATGGGATCATGGAACGGACAGATGAAGAGATCTATGTCATTCCCTGTGACTGCGGATGGAGTGATGTCGGATCATGGAGTTCACTTTACGAATTAAGGTCTGCCGACCATGACGATAAAAACAACATTGCTGAAGGAGAAAATCTTTTGATCGACTGTGAGCATAGTTTTATTTCGAGTCGTGCCGGGCGTTGTGTCGCATGCCTCGGACTGAAAAATTGCCTTGTGGTAGACACACCCGAGGCGCTGCTTGTAGCGGATCTTGATCGATCTCAGGATATCCGGAAGATAGTTGAACAACTCAGAAAGGACGGGAAGGAAAGGCTGTTATGAAATCGCATATCTTCAGAGAGTATGATATCCGGGGTGTAGTGCCCGCGGAATTAAATTATCAGATGGTGTACCAATTAGGCCTTGCTATGGGCACCTATTACCATGACAAGGGAGCATGCCGGATTTCCGTAGGTCGCGACTGCAGGCTCAGTTCTCCAGACCTTTCAAAATGGCTTGTTGATGGTCTTATTGAAACCGGGATGGAGGTTATTGACATAGGTATGGCGCCTACGCCTCTTCTCTACTTTTCAATTCATCAACTAAAAGTGGATGGCGGGGTTCAAATCACCGGCAGTCATAACCCGCCTGAGTTTAACGGTTTCAAGGTCTGTCTCGGCGAACTCTCTATTTATGGTAAAGAGATTCAGGAGATCAGGAGGATTGCTGAATCCGGTATCTTCAAACACGGGCACGGAAAGATTGAAAAGGCAGTGATAGATGAATCATATATTCGATACCTGGAAGAAAACATTCAGATCGGACAATCAAAAAGACGTGTGGTAGTTGATGCCGGGAACGGGGCAGGCGGGCCGGTAGCGCTGGAAGTTTATAAAAAGCTCGGGTTTGAACCGATCCCCCTTTTCTGTGAGCCTGACGGCAGATTCCCGAACCACCACCCTGATCCGACTATCCCGGAAAACCTCAAGGCCCTGATATCAAAGGTACGGGAAGAATCCACCGACTTAGGGATTGCCTTTGACGGAGATGCCGACCGCATAGGTGTGGTAGACAAGGAAGGGAGGATTATCTGGGGAGACCAGTTGATGATCATCTTTTCCCGAGATCTGTTAGAACGTCATCCCGGTGCTGTTATCATTGGGGAAGTGAAGTGTTCCCAGGCTCTCTATGATGATATCGAGAGCCATGGTGGGAAGGCTGTCATGTGGAAGGCAGGCCATTCTCTTATCAAGGGCAAGATGAAAGAAACAGGAGCTTTGCTGGCAGGTGAAATGAGCGGGCATCTTTTCTTTGGTGAGAGATATTTTGGTTTTGATGATGCGATTTATGCAGGTGCGCGGTTGTTGGAGATCCTCTCCCGCACCGGCAGTACGTTGCAAGATCTCCTTGCCGGCGTCCCTGAGATGGTAAACACCCCCGAGATCAGAATTGATTGCCCTGATGATAAAAAGTTTCAGGTCGTGACTGACCTGGCAAAGGAATTCAAAAAAGATTACAAGGTTATTGACGTTGATGGGGCAAGGGTGCTCTTTGACGGTGGCTGGGGCCTGATCAGGGCTTCAAATACCCAGCCCGCCCTGGTTCTCCGTTTCGAGGCGGCAGATGAAAAGCGTCTTGATGAAATAAGGGAGCTGTTTATGAAAAAACTCAAGGAGTGGTTGTAATTGTTCACAGTGTAACCGTTCACGGTTTGAAGGTGGAAGGTTAATAGTTCAATATTCAGAGTAATAACTTATGGATTTCTGTGCATCCCTCATTTTGAGGTAAAAGTAGTTGACACTTTTATTGGAACTAAAAATTGTAAATTGCAGAAGAGGCTTATAGTCTCTTAAATCAGCGGCAGGATGCCGCTGCCCATTTTCTGCCAAGTGTAAAGTAAAAATGAAGGATGCCGAATGTTGAAGGTTAGATGGTAATAGTTCATGGCAACAAGGCCGAAGGGAGAGGAAATGAAGTTTAACAAACCAATCGTTCTGGCTACTCGAAATGAAGGAAAAATCTCTGAATTCAAAAGACTGATAACCGGTTTTGATGCGGAAATCAAAGCTTTGAAAGACTTCGGTGCTATCCCGCCTATTGAAGAGGATGGCGAGACTTTTGAAGATAATGCTTATAAAAAGGCCTGGCTTACTGCCAAGTATGTCGGATTGCCTGCTATTGCTGATGATTCCGGCCTGATGGTAAATGCCCTTGGGGGAGCGCCGGGTGTATACTCCGCACGTTATGCAGGGGAAGATGCTACAGATGAAGAAAATAATCTGAAACTGTTAAAGGCAATGGAAGGTCACGAGGATAGAGAGGCCAGGTTCATGTGCACGATAGCAATTGCCGTGCCAAGAGGCCCTGCCCTTATCTATGAAGGGATATGTGAAGGTATCATCACAAGTGAATTGATTGGAGACCATGGCTTTGGTTATGACCCCTTATTTTATTATCCTCCAATGAAAAAAAGCTTTGCGCAGTTGTCTTCTGATGAAAAAAACAGGGTGAGTCACCGGGGAAAGGCTATGGAAGAGCTCAGAAGCGAGTTTGATAAGGTCTTGATATGGCTGGAACAGAGACTCGAAGAAGAACCTTTTTAATCCAAAACAGAAATTAGAAACTGGAAATTCCGCCCGATGTATCCGGTAATATCTCGCAGGGGCGAACCTTGTATTCGCCCTTAAAACGTGCGAATAATTAAAGGGGTAAATAATCAAAGGGCGAATACAAGGTTCGCCCCTGCGAGCACAAAGTCAATATATATCATATCAACCTTCAACCTTCAACCTTTGAACCCGTGAACGGTTACAAAAAAAACGCATATCAGGATATCCCGTGTTACCGGCGCAGACCGACGCGAAGTATCTCAAAACACATGCCAACACAGAGCATGGGAACGAATGATGAACGGTTATCATTTGACAAATGTCTTTTGATGAATATAATTAGCTCCAAATGAAATTAAAGATTCAAATATGTGGTTGAACGGACTTTTCGTTCCTGTACTGTTCAGGATTTATACAAAAATATTATAAGGAGAAATTTATGTTTGAAGTTACTGCGGAAGCAAGTGAAGCAATAAAAGATCTGTTGAAAGGCAGCGAAAAGATTCCATCTATCAGGATAATCCTTACTGAGGGGGGTTGAGCCGGACCTTCATTAGGACTGGCTCTGGATGAGCCAGGAGAAAAGGATGAAATGTTTGATGCCATGGGTCTTACGTATATCATAGAGAAAGAATTTTATAACACTATAAAACCGGTAAAAATTGATTTTGTTAAAAGTTCGTTTGGTTCGGGCTTTTCCATTTCATCCAGCATGCAGAAAAGTAACTCTTGCGGTGGAAGCTGCAGTTGCTAATTTAAAAAAAAGGTGTTACCTAAAACCTGCATAAACTATTTTCAAGAAGAAATTATGCTTTTAATATCAACGAATTACAGAAATGTTGTGCTTGTATAATACGCATTAATTTGATA
>JAGGXA010000199.1 GCA_021163285.1 Deltaproteobacteria bacterium
CATGAGGCATGTAAAGAATTGATAAGGATTACAGAGGTGAAAGATAAGGAGGCATTCGGCAGGATTGCCTTAACGCTGAAGGACTTTTTTAAAGAGACACCAAACTGATTGGGACTGGAAATAAATTCGCGGCCATTTATGGGTTCAGGGTTTATCTGTTCCGGTTGAGTTCTTGCTCATTCTCTTCTATCAATATTACGTATGGATAAACCTGCTGTATTACGGATTTGTCTCTTCACGTTGAAGTTGCGATGAAATCCACCTTTCTTTTTCTGCACAGGACGCAAAAGTTTGCTGGAATTCCATGAAGGGCTGGATATTATTAACCCTGAACCATTCAACCCGTGAACGTTTATGAAAGGGAGGTTGTTTTATAATGAAAGAGATATGGGTCAAGGCCGATCCATGGAACAAGGAGCTTATTACTACGGCCCTTGAAACCGGCGCTGATGCCGTAATTGTACCGCAGGACAGGGTCAAAGACGTAAAGGAACTGGGTCTTATAAAGATCGTGTCGGATGATGGGGACCTTAAGTGGAATGAAGACGTTGTTCAGGTAGAGATAAACTCGACGGAAGATGAGGAAGAAATCATCAAGCTGAGTCGTCAGAAGAAGGTTATTGTAAAGACAAAGGACTGGACTATCATACCTCTTGAAAATCTGGTGGCCCAGACCGGCAATATTTTTGTTGAGATTGATGATATAGAAGGAGCTAAGACTGCCTCCGGGATTTTGGAAAAGGGCGTGGATGGCCTGATAGTAACAGCCAAAGATCCGCTCCGGGCGAGGGAAATAATAAAGGAGATTCGATCCGAGCATAAGAATGTTGATCTCGTAAGATTCAAGATCGATAATATTCGTCCACTCGGCATGGGGGACAGGGTTTGCGTGGATACCTGTACCTTGATGGGCCCTGGTGAAGGATGCCTTATTGGTAACAGCAGCCAGGCCCTTTTTATGATTCACGCTGAGAGTATTGAAAATCCTTATGTTTCTCCCCGGCCCTTCAGGGTAAATGCCGGACCGGTTCATGCCTATATTATGGTTCCCGGAGGAAAGACCCGGTATCTTTCTGAAATCAGGGCAGGTGATGAAGTAATAAAGGTTGATTCAAAGGGTCGGTCTATACCCCTTATAGTGGGCAGAGTGAAGATCGAGCAGAGGCCTTTGCTCCTGATTGAGGCAACAGGGCCAAACGGTCCTGTAAGCACGATACTTCAAAATGCAGAGACCATCCGTCTCGTCGATCCGGATGGCAAAGCGATTTCCGTCGTTAAATTAAAGCCGGGTGATGAGATACTTGGATATGTGGAAGAGGCGGGCAGGCATTTTGGCCACAAAATCAAAGAGACTATCACTGAAAAATAAAAACTGACTCAATAGTAAGGGACGAGGACAAATTAACTTCCCCAACTATGCGTCACAGCATTAGATCGGGCAAACCTGACCTGAATCCGTGAGCCTGCCTGGGGAAGTTATTTTGTCCTCGTCCCTAACCGTTTACCAGGAGGCTGTCCGAGAATGCCCTTTCCCCCAAACTCTGCGTTATGCTCAAAAAATTATCATCGGAGGTAAGCGAGCTTGCGAGACTCCGATATCAACTATATGCCCGCGGTAATTTTTTGAGCAAGCCTTGGTTCTGGAAAAAATTGCTATTCTCGGGCAGCCTCCTGGTGGTACGAACTTGCGGGTACACCAATTATGATTTGTGTTTCTATAATGGCCCGGGATAATGCCGAGGCCTTAACAAAGATACAATGGGCCGCTAATCTTGCGGGTATGTTGGAGTTACGGCTCGATGTTATGTTTGACTTTGATATTAAAGAGATGATTGATGCATCAAAACGGCCTGTTATTGCTACCTATCGCACGTCCAGGGAGGGGGGGGAAGGCTTCCATGATTACAGGACACAGATCAAGTACTTGGAAGATGCCGTTAAAGCGGGCGCTGATTTCATAGATGTGGAATATAGTATGCCTCCCGAATTTCGCAGGGAACTCTTAAAAAATCATGGTTCATCAAAGGTAATCATTTCAAAACATATCCTGCATGGAACCCCTTCGGGACGGGAGCTGGAGGAAATTTTCAAAAATATGGCAGCAACAGGGGCGGATATTATAAAGATCATTTCCTTCGCAACGAATCCTGAAGACAACCTTCGTATCCTGGGTTTGTTGCCTTTGGCCTGTGATTACGGTAGAGAAATCATAGCGTTTTGTATGGGGCCGCTCGGACGGATAAGCAGGGTTGTTACTGTTCAAATGGGTGGTTATTTAACATTCGCCTCCCTTGAAGAAGGGCAGGAATCGGCATCCGGACAGATTCCCATCAAGAAAATGAAAGCTGTACTGGAGATGCTCTCGTCATGATTATTGATCAGTTTACTTCACTTTACGGGGTAGCAGGGAACCCGATAGGCCACTCACTAAGTCCTGTTATGCATAATTCCGCCTTTTTGTCTAAAGACATAAATGCAGTTTACCTTGCCTTTGAAACGGAAGACATTGAAGGTTGCATCAGAAGTATGAGGACATTGAATATCAAGGGGATGAGCGTTACAATACCCTTAAAATCCGCGGTAATCCCATATCTTGATGAGATAGACCCCTTAGCAGGGAAGATTGGGGCAGTAAATACGATTACAAACAAAGATGGCCGGCTTTCAGGGTATAATACGGATGCCCTTGGCGCATTAAAGGCCCTTGAAGAGAAGAATGTCATATTGCCGGGGAGAACCTGCCTCATCATAGGGGCGGGAGGGGCCGCCAGGGCCATAGGCTTTTCATTAAAGGAGAGAGGTGTGGCAATATCAGTTGTCAACCGTTCTCCTTCAAGGGGGAAAGAACTTGCTCATTCGCTGGAATGTCCGTATATTCCCCTTGATGAACTCGGGAAGAGCAGGGCGGACCTTTTGATCCAGACAACACCTGTTGGCATGTACCCCGATATTGAGCTGTGCCCTGTCCCTGAAACTATTTTCGATGAAAAGACCGTCGTTATGGACATCATCTATAATCCCCTCGAGACCCGGCTGCTTAAGACGGCAAAGGCACGCGGTTCAATAACGATCAACGGACTTTCTATGTTTATTCACCAGGGAGCGGAGCAATTCAGGTTATGGAGAGATATTGATCCCCCGATCAGTGTTATGAGGCAAGCGGTTGAGGAGGCATTATCGAGACAAAATGAAAGAAATTAGATCATTAACAAAGCTCAATGCGACTGTCACGATACCAGGTTCAAAAAGTATTACCCACAGAGCAATTATTGCTGCAAGTCTGGCAGATGGGGAGAGTTTGCTTAAAAATTTTCTAAAATGTGAAGACACCCTTTACACAGTTAATGCCCTTGAAAAGCTTGGGGTGGATTACTCTTTTGATGGTGAAGACCTCAGGGTCAAAGGCAGAGGTGGCGCGTTTCAGACTGCTGTGACGGAGAAAGAGATCTTTCTCGGGAATTCAGGGACATCCTTTCGTCTGCTTACGTCTTTATTTGCGCTTGGTCAGGGGAAATTTCTCATGACTGGTACCTCACGGATGTTGCAAAGACCGATAGGCCCCCTTGTTACGGCATTGAATCAACTTGGCGTTGATGCTTTCTGTGTTAATAAGGATGATTGTCCGCCGGTTCTTATAAATGCAGAGGGTATCCGTGGCGGAAGTGTGAATATTGCCGGCGATCAGAGCAGCCAGTTTCTCTCATCTCTTCTCTTGTCTGGTCCGTATGCTGTGAATGATATCGAAATTGAGATCACTGGGAAGCTGGTATCAAGTCCGTACGTGGATATCACCACTGATGTCATGAAACAGTTTGGGGTTGACGTTGAACGTTATGATTATAAAACCTTTAGGGTTTGTTCAGACCAAAAGTATATGCCGCGTGAGTTTATAATTCAGGGGGATGCCTCTTCCGCTTCTTATTTCTGGGCTGCTGCCGCAGTGACCGGAGGCAATGTGATAACCAAAAATATTTATCCTTCTGTTACCAGGCAGGGGGATATCCGGTTTCTTCAGATCCTTCAGAGGATGGGCGCTGATATTAAAACAGAAGAAGACCGGGTGATTATTCACGGCGGCAGACTTTCCGGGATAGATGCGGATATGGGCTCTATGCCTGATATGGTGCCGACCCTCGCTGCAATTGCCCTTTTTGCAGAAGGAAAAACAACTATCAGAAATGTTCATCATCTTCGTTTCAAGGAGAGCGACAGGCTCCATTGTGTTGCCCTTGAGTGGGGCAGGTTAGGCGCGCATATTGAGGAAACTGATGACGGTCTTACCATTTATGGCGGGGACAGTCTTAAGGGTGCGATCCTGGACCCCCATGACGATCATCGCCTGGCCATGAGTCTCGCAGTGGTTGGGCTTATGGTGCCCGGCATTAAAATAAAAGATGAAGAATGTGTCAGGAAATCTTTCCCCAAATTCTGGGATATGTGGGACAGGCTTTAGGGACGAGGATGAAATAACATCCTTTTGAACTTATTGAAGGATGCCTATGAGTCTGTCCGGGAATAGCAATTTTTTTCAAAATCAAGGCTTGCTCAAAAATTACCGCAGACATATTGTTGATATCGGAGTCTCGCAAGCCCGCTTACCTTCGAGGATAATTTTTTGAGCATAACGCAGAGTTTGGGAAAAAGGGCATTTTCGGACAGCTTTCTATGAATCCATAAGTTATTACCCTGAATATCGGGCTATAAACCTTTAACCTTCAACCTTTAAACCCGTGAACGGTTACGCTTAAAGAGGCGTATTTTATGGTCATAAATCTTAGGGGGAATGTCCTATGTTAATGGGTCTTATGAGAAGGCAGGCCAAATCCTGGGTGATAAAATTTCTGATAGCCATTATTGCCCTTGTTTTTATATTTTATTTCGGTGTTTCTCCATCCTCGAGAAAGGTATTAAAAGTAGCAAATGTTAATGGTGAAGTGATTGATTCATTCGAGTATGAAAAGACTTACAGCGATCTTGTTGAGTCTCTCAGGAGACAGTATAAGGATAACTGGAATGATAGCCTTATCAAGAAGCTGGACCTGAAAAACAGGGCGCTTGATAATCTTATAAACCAGAAATTAATGAGACAGGAAGCAAAGAGGTTCGGTCTTGATGTAACTGATGGTGAGATGCAGAATGCCATTATGGAATATCCGGCATTTCAGATAAACGGACAATTTGACATGAGGCGTTACCGTTTACTCTTGAGCGACAATCACATGAAACCGGAAGATTTTGAGCAGAGCATAGCTCTGAACCTGCTTGAGAATAAAATAAAGCAATTTTTGGATACATTTAACGGGGTGACGGAACAGGAGTTACTGGACTATTATACATTTGCCAACGAACAGGTCATGATCAGTTTTGTCCAGTTTAAGGCTGATTTGTTCAAGGATTCGGTCAAACCGGATATGGCTTCCATGAACAATTATTATAATGAGCACAAACAGAAATACAGGGTGCCGGAGAAGATTAAACTCCAATATCTCATGTTTGACCCTGTATCTTTCAGGGATAAAGTGAAAATAACTGATTCAAAAATCAAGGACTATTATCAAGCTAATATCGATTCTTTTAAGCTTGAAAAACAGGTCAGGGTCAGACATATCCTTTTTAAATTGGCATCGGATGCCGGTAAGAAAGAAGAGAAAAAGGTCAGAGAAAAGGCGATGGCCGTTCTTGAAAAAGCCCGTAAAGGCAAGGACTTTGCGGGGCTGGCCAAAAAATATTCTGAGGGACCTGCAAGGTCTAAAGGTGGTGATCTTGGTTATTTTCCGGCAGGCAGAATGGTTAAGCCCTTTGAAGAGGCCGCCTTTAAATTAAAAAAAGGGGAAATCAGCGATCTTGTCAGGACACGTTTTGGATTTCACATCATAAAAGTGGTGGATATCAAAGATGCGAGGACAAAGACCTTGGATGAAGTACGTGAAGAGATTCTGAATATTATAATCAAGCGTAAAACCATGGAGCTTGCAAGAGAAGAAGCGTTATCACTTATAGATCAGATGCCTTATGATTTGGACCTTGCCCAGTATGCGAATGAACAGGGATTAAAGGTGAAAGACACCGATTATTTTTCTGAAAAAGAGCGCATACCAGGTTTAGGCGGCGATAAAAAAATAGTCGGAACTCTCTTTAATCTCGGAAACAAAGAGATCAGCGATTTGGTCGAGCTGCAAGGGAAATTATATATTTTTCAGGTAACTGGCAGAAAGCGATCTTATGTGCCTGAGATAAAAGTTGTTTCTGATAAAGTGAAAAATGATGTCAGTATGTTCCTTGCGGCAGGAAAGGCAAAAGAGGCTGCCGAAAATTATCTGGCCCGAATCAAAGAGGGAAAAGACTGGGACGAAGTTGCCACGGATAAACATTTAAAGCCGATGAAAACGGCTTTTCTTAACCGGAGAAGTTCAATCCCTCAAACAGGTTATGCCCCTGATCTTATTGCGATGGCCTTTCACCTTAATAAGGATAATAGATATCCTGATAAGATATTTCAAAACGAAAGAGGTGTTTTTGTAATCAGATGGGAGGCGCGAAAAGGGATTGATCAAAAAAAATATCAGGAGGAAAAAGATAAATACCGGTCTATCCTGGAGCGGGTTAAAAAGAAACGAACCTTTGAAAACTGGCTTGAAAATTTAAAAAAGAAGGCTGATATAAAAATTCTCAAGCCTGTTGAACAGCTTTAATCGGCGTAGACCATTACGGATGTAAACCAAACTTAACCTTCTTTTCCTTCCGTATAAACCGGATAATTTTTTCCTTTAAAAGGCAGGTAATATTTATTATTCTCTTCAATAATATGTTTTGTTAGTTGATAATAGGCAGAACGGGTAAAACGGGCAGGAAAGGCATTATTTTTTATCCTGCAGTACATGACATTATCTTTTCCAATGTGGAGCGTTTCAGGTATCAGTTCCTCTTTTGTGTCATCACTTAAGCTCAGAATATAACTGGCTTCCCGAACGGTTGGTTTTTCCTGATAACTTGTTCTTTTCACTACAAATGCCGTGTCTTCAACCTCCACATAGCACTTTTTTCCATTCCAGTTGATTATATAATGACCTTCAGAATCAAGTTCCATATTCATATAAAACATCCGGATGTAATCCCTTCGGATCATTTCAACACCTTTATGAAACCAATGTCCTTGTTTATCGATATATATAAGACATGGTGGCAGATCACTTATCATGGAACTATCCATAAATTTATTTCTCCTTAAATTCAACCGCATATTTTATTTAGTAGTCTGATTTCAGACCTCGGAAATTATAGATTGAACCTAAAACCTGCATAACCTATTTTCAAGAAGAAATTTATGCTTTTAATTTCAACGAATTACAGAAATGTTGTGCTGGTATAACACGCATCAATTTGATGCGGCCATAAAA
>JAGGXA010000048.1 GCA_021163285.1 Deltaproteobacteria bacterium
AGATTAATGCGTGTTATACAAGCACAACATTTCTGTAATTCGTTGATATTAAAAGCATAACTTTCTTCTTGAAAATAGTTTATGCAGGTTTTAGGTAATAGAATAAAGGTTATTTACGGTTATCAGTTTAAACTTGAACTATGAACCATCGAACTTGTGAATCTGTGAATGTTTACGACATTTTTAATATCGATTGGGTCAAAGCTTTTTGAGCGCATTCTCTCTTTAGGGTTCGGGCAGGGCTTTAAGCCCGCATAAAAATGGCAGTTGCTAAAGCTTGACCTGGCACATCCTTCGTGCCTGGAGGTATTGCTCGGAATCAGGATTGCGCAATTGGGATTTTAACAAAGTGTCAGGGCTGTATGCTCCTGCATTTGAGATAAGCAGAATATTTCCTTTTTTTACAGGGGAGATTTTTTTTATGCAGCATATAGTATTATCATAATTCGTATCAGAGCCGATGATATGTATCAATTTTCCTTGATTTTCATCAGACCCGGACAAATTTACTATTTCATGATGACTGCCATAACATACCGATCCTGCAAGGATTTCCATACCGTCATTGATGATTACGCTACAGATCTCTCCTTTCAGCTTTGCTTCTGTTACCCTGGTCAAAAGCACACCTGCATGAGAAATCAGAGGATTTCCGGGTTCGAACCATAATTGATAATCGGGATAGATATCCCTTATATCTGTAAGTGAATGCCATGTAGCATCTATATCAAGGGTGCCTTTATCCTGATTAAGGATAATGCCCATTCCTCTTCCCATGCATAAGATATCTGCATCAGGAAAGTATTTTGGTATTTTCTCTAATGATGGTAAGATTTTGGTTGTATCGGGGAATTGACCGGTTCTCTTTTTTGATTGAATATGCAACCCTGAAACTTTTACATCAAAGTTTGTTAAAATATTTGCAACAGACTTGATATCATCGAATCCGATCCCTGTTTTGTGTGCTGAATCATCAGTTTCAATATTAATTGAGACAAATATAACCCTGTCTTGGAAAATGTTCGGCCATGTTTTTACAGGCAAAATACTGCTCAATATAATAGTAGCCCCGCAATTGAATGCAAGCTCATAGTCTTCCGGGGCTGTAAATTCCGGCATAAACAAGATCCGTGGGGTGGCCCTGGGAAGATGTTGCAAAAGATAGTTAATCTCAACAGATGAAACGCACATGAATCCTGCATCTAAATCATATACCTTTTTGAGCATTTTTACGTTGGGGTTGGCTTTTACCGGGTAATAGAGTCCATCAACCGCTTCAATCGATAATAGATCAAACAGGATTTCATTGAATGTTTCCTCGTTATAAACATAAAGGGACTCCCTGCCCTGCATGAGGGCCGTCAAATCATCTTTACGCTCGCTCCACCAATCGTATGAGGGCGCCATGGTTTATTATCTCCATTTGTGTGAATCTGTGGCTGAATCGTTTCTAAATTATTTCATTTAACATTAAAATTGCAACTTTAAAATAACGTAACCGTTCACGGGTCAGGGACGAGGACGAAATAACATCCCCAAGTAGGCACAAAGATGGCCTGAAGCTGTGATGCATAGTTGGGGAAGTTAATTTGTCCTCGTTCCTTATATATCGGTTACAGGGACAGTGACTGTTAATGCCCGTTTGGTATGCATTCCCGCACAGAGCGTGGGAACGAGAGTAAATGGCGCTTTTTGTCGGGGACTGCCGTATGAGGAACTATGAAATTGTTTCGATTCGCTCGCAATGACATGCAAAGAAATGCCCCGTGAACGGTTAGAAAATAATGAAATTATAAGGAAGTATGGGGCAACCCTACCACATGAACAAGCGCCGGTTTTTTTTATCAGCTCGCACATTGATTTTTGCGGTAATTAATGGTTTAATTTGCCGCATTCATCATGGATATCCATTATATAAGGGACGGGGACGAAATAATATCCCCAGGCAGGCGCACAGATTTAGGTCAGGTTTGTTCGATCTAAAAGCACAAAAGTTTACTGGAATCCTGTGACCGGCAGGATATTATTAACCCTGAACCCTGAAACTTTGAACCTTAACCCCTGAACCCTTAAAACAGTTACGCATTTTGTTTCCGGCCTTGCCGGGTTAGGAGATTTATATGATCAGCCGTTACACACGCCCCGAAATGGGTAGAATCTGGGAGAACGAAAACCGCTTTGCTAAATGGCTTAAAGTGGAAATTGCGGCATGTGAGGCTATGGCGGATGAAGGTATTGTCCCTCAAGGGGCTCTGGAAATAATCAAGAGCAAGGCCTCTTTTCAAGTTGAGCGTATATTGGAGATTGAAGAGGTAACCAAACATGACGTCATCGCATTTTTGACAAATGTTGCTGAAAATGTAGGACCTGATTCACGGTATATCCACCTCGGTTTGACCTCTTCAGATATACTTGATACCAGTTTTGCACTTCTTTTGAAAGAAGCTATTGAGATGATCATCCGGGATGTCGGTGATTTTATGGAGGTTATCAAAAAAAGGGCGCTGGAACATAAGTATACCTTAATGATCGGCAGATCTCACGGAGTACATGCCGAACCCATTACTCTTGGCTTGAAGCTTGCCTGCTGGTATTCAGAGATGGAAAGAAACCTCAAACGGTTACATAATGCCTGTGATGTCATAAGTTATGGGAAGATGTCAGGCGCAGTCGGTACGTTTGCCAATGTTTCTCCGTTAATAGAAGCCAAGGCCTTAAAACAACTCGGTCTGAAACCTGCGGATATCTCTACCCAGATTATTCAGCGAGACAGGCATGCCGAATACTTTACAAGTTTGGCAATACTGGCCGGGACCCTTGAGAAGATTGCGGTCGAGATACGGCATCTTCAGAGGACTGAAGTCCTTGAGGTAGAAGAACCATTCGCAAAGGGACAGAAGGGTTCTTCTGCAATGCCTCACAAGAAAAACCCGATCGGATGTGAAAACATATCAGGTCTTGCCCGATTAGTTAGGTCTAACTCGCTGGCTTCCATGGAAAACATGCCTTTATGGCATGAGCGAGATATCAGCCATTCCTCTGTCGAGAGGGTGATTGCTCCGGACAGCACCATATTGATCGATTATATGCTCAAGCGAATGGCAGGTATTTTAGAAGGACTTGTTATACATAAAGACCGCATGAGAGAAAACATGAACATGACAAAAGGGCTTATTAATTCTCAGCATGTCCTTGTGAAACTGGCTGAAAAAGGTCTTGAGAGGCAATATGCCTATGTAATGGTACAGAGAAATGCCATGAGGGTGTGGGAGAGCGGCGAGGATTTTATGGAGACTGTTATGCAGGATGAGGAGATCGCAAAATATTTGACTAAGGAGGAGATATCCTCTGTATTTGATCTGAATTATCACCTGACACATGTGGATGATATTTTTGACAGGGTATTTATATCTGCTTAATTTGTGTCAGAATGAAACCCTGAAATTTGTTTTCTCCATCGCAGGGTTGGAATTATTAACATCAGACCTCGGAAACCATAGATTGAATAAAAATGCGAAAAACCTTGTTGGGCATAACCATTCATAAACAAATTCCACTTAATTTTTATCAAAGCAACTGTAACAAAATATGATACCTAAAACCTGCATAAACTATTTTCAAGAAGAAAATTATGCTTTTAATATCAACGAATTACAGAAATGTTGTGCTTGTATAACACGCATTAATTC
>JAGGXA010000087.1 GCA_021163285.1 Deltaproteobacteria bacterium
AATACCTGAGCAGTTACTAATATTTAAGAATAATAATAGTGTTATATTGAGGCTTTGCATTGGAAAATAAAAATACAAAAGGGGCTCAATCTACTCCAGGAGATCAGGAGAGGGCCCAGCAAGATAAGATGATTGAGAATAACCTCGCTAAAATAGGCAGAAAAATTCTTGTCATGAGTGGAAAAGGTGGCGTAGGGAAAAGTACGGTTGCAAGTTGTTTGGCTTTAATGTTAAGCGCCAGGGGGAATAAGGTTGGTTTGTTGGACGTTGACCTGCATGGGCCGAGCGTCCCACATCTTATGGGGGTTCAGGGAGGTCTTGAAGTGCCGGATGATGGAATGGTCAGACCATATCATTTTTCCGATACTCTCAAAATTGTTTCACTTGAAATGGTCCTGGGTGATAAAGATACTGCAGTTATCTGGCGGGGGCCTTTGAAAATCAGTGCGATCAGACAATTCATTTCAGATATAGACTGGGGAGTTCTTGATTATCTTATTGTTGATTCACCACCGGGGACCGGTGATGAACCTCTTACTGTGGCTCAGACCATTCCGGATGCCGAAGCAGTGATTGTTACTACACCCCAGGAGGTGAGTCTTGCGGACGTTAG
This sequence comes from Deltaproteobacteria bacterium, assembly GCA_021163285.1. Lineage (GTDB taxonomy): Bacteria > Desulfobacterota > DSM-4660 > Desulfatiglandales > Desulfatiglandaceae > JAGGXA01. Next base: position 614 of record JAGGXA010000087.1, read on the forward strand.
AAAATCTATTAATTTTTGCCTTCAGGTAAAGATGAAAATTATTGGTGTAGTTGAAAATATGAGCGGGTTTATCTGTCCGGAATGTGGTAAAGATATCTCAATTTTCGGACGAGGCGGCGGCTCAAAAATGGCTGCACAGATGAAGGTGCCGTTTTTAGGGGAAATTCCCGTTGATATTAAGATGGTCGATATGGGGGATAAAGGTGAGTTGAACTCTCTCTTAGAGAAGACTGATCTTGAAATAAACGGTGCTTACGAGGAGATAACAACAAAAATAATAGGATAAATATCTATTCACGGGTGTTTTTGAGTAGAAATTGGGTGAAACCCGGCCTTCTTATTATAAACAGGCTGTAAAAGGTTGATTGAATACCTATAAAGTGTGATATAATCACATTTAAACTTGAACAACGAGCCCGTAAACGTAATTTTATTTTAGGAGGTTTTCTGTAAATGGAATCTGGAAGAATAGCAATACCATCATTAGGTAATGGCGGTCTGGAAGGGCAGAGAGCAGGGCATTTTGGACATTGTGATGTTTTTACTTTTGTGGACGTGGATAAAGGAAAGATTAAAGATGTAACTACAATCCCGAACCGGGAACATGTTCAGGGTGGATGTATGGTTCCCGTAAATCTGCTTGCAGAGCATAACGTTAACGCCTTGATAGTCGGTGGTATCGGGATGCGCCCTCTTATGGGTTTCCGGCAGGTGGGTATTGACGTTTATTATGATGCTAACAGGCCTGAAATAAAACCCGTTGTGGACGATTTAATAGCCGGCACACTACCTGAGATTGGAAATGACCAGGTTTGTGGCGGTGGTCAGGGTCAGTAAAAATTACATTTTCTTATTGTATAAGGGGTTTATTAAATGGGAATAGATGTTTTGCATGATGATGCATACAAGATGCTCTTAGAGGCGGGGTATTCTGAAAAGGCAATACAATATTTTCATGCCAAGGAAAACATAGGAACTATTGAAGACGCTGATCAGATAACAAAGATAACAGGGCCATGTGGAGATACTATAAAAATTTGTTTAAATGTTGATGATGAAAAAGTAAGTGATGCCAAGATACAGGTTTTTGGCTGTCCCGGAGCAGTGGCATCAGGATGTGCTGTGATAAATCTGGTGAAAGGTAAGACACTTGAACAGGCAAGGCAGATAGACATTGATGTGCTTTATAAGGAGCTTGAAAAGTTACCTGATAAAAAGATTCATTGCGCCCGTCTTGCGGTCAAGACTCTGCAAAAGACCCTGGAAGACTATAGTAAGAATAATAATGGCTCGCATGATAGAGTAGTTAATGAGTCTTGGGAGAGAAATTAATGAAAATAGCAGTAACCTCAACCGGTACAAACCTCGATTCAGAGGTTGATCCGCGTTTTGGCAGGGCTCCATATTTTATCATAGTTGATTCTGAATCATTTTCATTTGAAGTCCTGGATAACAAGGAAAATGTGAATGCCTTAAAAGGGGCGGGAATTCAGGCTGCAGGAATGGTGAGTAATAAAGGGGCTGATATTTTGCTTACCGGGCACTGTGGGCCGAATGCGATGAAGGTCTTCAAGGCCGCCAGGATTAAAGTGGCCAATAATGCACAAGGTTCCGTAAGAGATGCAGTAACTGCCTTTATTGATGGAAAATTACCTTTGGCTGATGAAGCGGATGTGGAAGGTCAGTGGTGATAGTAATAAAGAGTGGTGATTATAATAGAGCCGGAATAATTTGGCAATTTTGTAATAGGTTAGCGTGGTAATGTTGAATTTTTACTCCCTTTTTATGTTTAATTCGAGGAGTGCTGAAATATGGGTAATCCTGTTGTAATTGGTATCTGCGGGAGTACTGTTTCGGGTGGAAATACTGAGCAGTTTCTCAAAACGGCATTGGATGCCTCAGAAAAGCATGGCGGGGTTACGGAGTTCATACCACTTGCCGGGAAAAATATTTCGGACTGTTGTCAATGTAACTGGTGTTTTAAAAAACAGACTGCAAACCGGCTTTGTTCAATTAAGGACGATGCTGTAAGTGTTTTAAACAAAATGATCCTTGCTGATGTTGTTTTATTGGCGTCTCCAGTTTATTTTGGCAGAATGACCGGGGTTATGGCCTCTTTTATTGATAGATGCAGGGCCTTTGTATTTGGCGCAACCTACGAAGGAGCCATGAGAAACAAGATAGGAGGAGCGCTTGCTGTGGGCTGGCTCCGAAATTCAGGATTGGAAACTGCCCTGCTGACTATTCATCAGAGTTTTTTAATGCTTGAAATGATCCCGGTCTCCCATCACCATTCAGGTGTTGTTTTTGGTGCTGCCGGTGTAAGCGCTCCTCAGGAAAAAGGGAGGGCATCTCAAGCTAACAAGCTTGGCATCCTTTCGGATAGCTATGGCTTGAAGGGCGCGCGCGCTTTGGGAAAAAGGGCAGTGGACCTTGCTCAAATCATCAAAGCCGGGGCATCATCCACCTCCCATAAATCTTAGAACTCCTAAAGTAAATGTTCATTATGCTACTTTCCTAAGCAGAAATTACTGAATACTCTATCCAGGATTTCATCATTACACGTTTCACCAATGATCTCCCCAAGAGTATCAAGTCCGCTTTTGAGATCCAGGGAAACAATTTCCATGGGGGCGTCATTTTTGCTGTTTATAACGGCGCCCCTGAAAAAATCGCATGCATCCATCATTGCTTTTCTTTGCCTCAAATTCGGGATAATCCGGGAAGATATAATATCTGTGTCAGATTTAAGAACGTAATCCGGTATGGTCTTTTTTAGTTGATTAAGCCCATCACCTGTCAGCGCTGAAACAGGGATAATGGGCAAATCTGAAAATCTATCTTTTTGGGTCTGTTTACTGAGCCGGGAGGGTAAATCAATCTTATTAAGCACTA
>JAGGXA010000064.1 GCA_021163285.1 Deltaproteobacteria bacterium
AACCTGTGAACGGTTACCTTATTTTTTGCCGGATCCTAATGAGGACAAAAACTTTTTGACAATAGTTCCTGTTTTTTTTAATAGAGAGCTTCTGATTCGTATTTTCAGATATAAATCTCCTGGTTCTCCCCCGCCTTTTCCTTTTTCCCCCATGCCTTTCAAGCGAATTCGCTGTCCTGCTTTGACGCCCTGCGGAATCGTTATAATCAATTCTCTGGCATTTTTTCCGCCGATATATCTTATCTTGCCTCCCGTCAAGACGAGAGCCGAAGAAATAGTAATTATGTCATCCAGGTCTTTCCCCCTCTCAGGAATTTCGATTCCCAGCTTTTTTTTAAGCGCATATTTGATCAACCTGCCGAAATTTCCTCCCAACAGGGATTTTGGATGAAGACCTTCATTGCTCCCGGAATAATTTATAAAGACCCTGCCAAAGGCTCCCGGTTTTCGAAACTCAAAAGTTTTGTACCCTGAACCATAGGTATCACGGAAAACTTCATCAAAGCCCCTGAGTCCGAATGCCTTGCTGAATTCTTCAAAAATTTGATGGATATCGGAACCTCTGAAGATATCCTGCTCGGAATAGGTCTGCCTGAATTGACCATAAGCAGAAGACCCGTATGTCTCCCTCAATGCGTCATATTCTTTCTTTTTAGGAGGATCGGATAAGACAGCATAGGATTCATTTATTTCTTTCATCCTGACAGCAGCGTCAGGGTCATCCTTGTTTCTGTCCGGATGATATTTGAATGCAAGCTTTCGGTATGCATCTTTGATTGTTTTATCGGGGGCTTTTCTGTCTACTCCCAGAATTTCGTAATAATCTTTTTGCGTCATAATGTCTCTTTCACTCAGTTAGATTGTAATGCCCCCGACTAATTTAATTTGCAACCGTTCACGGGTTTATTAAGGTATAAGGTAGAAGGTTGAAGGCATAAGGTTAAAGTTGATATCTCAATATTCAGGGTAATAACTTATGGATTCCCTAGCATCCTTCAATAAGGGTTCGAGCAAAAATAACTTTACAGAATTTCCGAATCAAAATCCCAGTGCCTGATTTATAAGGACGACCGATATATCAGTAAGCATCGGCTTTCGGTGCAGAATAGTCGTAACCCTGCATATCCGCTGAGGGGAATTGCAATCGCTGCATATACCTGTCTCGGTGCAGGGCGTTTTTAACCCAAGGCTTTTGGCCCTCATGGGTGCGGCAACCTCTCTGACTCTTTTTATCGCTGATTCAAGGTCCGGCGTTACCTTATTCATACCCGCCGCAATCACCACTTTTTTGGGGCCGAAGGTCATAGCGCACACCCTGTTTCCTATGCCATCCACATTTACTATCTCACCGGTGACAGATACTGCGTTTGCGCTAACAAGGAAACAATCGCACCTTCCCTGTTTCAGGCGGATAACGAGGTCTTCTTCGGCTGAAAGGCCCTCTTTCCAGTGATCATACACCTTTTTTCCCCTGGCTTTAAGTTCTTCCGGTATACCCGTGAACCTTACAGTCTCAGATCCCCCGAAACCGAACGTTTCATAGCCGGACACCATATTAAGAATAAGATCACGCGCATCATTCACGGTCGGCACAAAGTGGGCATCAAAACCGTGTTTTTTTAAGGTTTTAATACACCCTTCCGCCAACTTCTCAAAGAGCCATGTCCTGTATCGATTATCAGTCATTATATCACCGTTCGCGGGTTCGAAGGTTCAGGGTTACTTTTCTCTGAGGATACGGTTGTCTCCGACCCTTACCGTAAGTTGCGTACGATCAAAATATTCCAAAATGGGAATGATATACTTCCTGGAAACTCCAGCCATTTGCTTAAACTGAGGGGTGGTTATTTCCCTATTCTTCTTTAAAAACGCAACGATCCTTTCCTTGATATCGCTGATGACCTTTTGATGAAAATAAAGATCTTCTTTAAACTTCAGAAGAACTCCATTTTTTAGCAAGACCTCAAGCATTTCCAAACCGCTTTTGCCTGGGAAACCATTTTTTATATCTTTAAAATATGGGGGAGTTAATCCACTTTTCAGATATATCTCCTCCATCTTTTTCAGGGAAGCCTGCTGGTACCGGGCCAGGGATACCCGATGTCCTTTCATACGGATAAATTCCTTTTCCTGAACAATGATCCCATTCTTTACCAACTCATTTATAAGATATTTAAAGAGCTTGGGATTTCCTGCGCCAATAGTCCTTGAACGAAGCTCTTCTTTAAAGAGTCCTGTTTTTAAAGGGAAATCCTTGTGATACTTCGTAATTATATGAATCAGTTCCTCTCTTGCCTTATCTAAGAAGTCGGCTTGAATGATGACGCTCCTCTCCTTATCATAAAGGGTAACTTTTTTTTGGGACAGAAGAATCTTGAGCGCATCATCTAATTTTTTCTTGCTTATGCTGGTTAATAAAGGCAAACGCTTTTGCTCCACACCATTAAAACGACCTGAAGATACAAATAATTCAATAACATCATTGATATTACCTTTATGAAGCATGTCCATTTCCTGAAGCGCCGGTTTGGAAAAACGCTTCTTTTTTACAGGGAGGGCATTTAGGATTTCTCCACCACCTATGGTCCGCATTGGCGAATAACTTCTTATCACGTAACGGTCGTGTCTGAGCAAAGCGGTAGGTTCATCAAGCCGTATCTGGGCAAAACAGGTCTCGCCCGGCTTAAGCTCTTCCCTGTCAAGCAGAATAATGGTGGCAATAATCTCGGATGTACCCGAATGAAAACGGACCTTTGCCCTGTTTTTGAGTTTTCTCCGTGCGCTGTCAAGGAGTTTAAAGATAACATCTACCATGTATGTTGGGGAAAGCGAATCTTTGGCAGCAAGGATATTTCCTCTGTGTATTGCAGCTTTTTCAAGACCTTGCAGATTTATGGCCGTTCTGAAACCTGGTTCTACCTCCTCTACTTCTTTGTCGTGAACCTGAATGCCCCTGACCCTGGATAATATCGCCTGTGGATAAATTGAGACCTCGTCTCCGGAATGGATCCGACCAGAGATAGTTGTCCCGGTTACCACCGTGCCAAAGCCTTTCATAACAAATACCCTGTCGATAGGAAGCCGGAAGATATGCCCCTTCTTCCTTTCAGGGAGATTACGGACAATCCTGTCGAGCGCTTCCATTAAATTATTAAGCCCCTCCCCGGTAACAGACGAGACCTCAACCACCGGCGCTTCAGCAAGGAAGGTGCCGGAAAGATACTCTGCCACATCTTCTCTGACAAGATCGAGCCAGTCAGGTTCAACCATATCAATTTTGGTTAACACCACGAGAGCATGTTTGATCTTCAGAAGTTCGCAAATCTCAAGGTGTTCCCTGGTCTGCGGCATAATGCCCTCGTCTGCTGCGATTACAAAGGCTACAAGGTCGATACCTGTTGCGCCCGCAACCATATTTTTTATAAATTTTTCGTGCCCCGGCACATCTACAATGCCAAGAAGAGTGCCGCCCGGCAATTTCAGATGGGCAAAACCGAGTTCAATAGTGATACCCCGCGCCTGTTCTTCCTTGAGCCTGTCCGTTTCAATACCCGTAAGGGCCCTGATAAGAGATGTTTTTCCATGATCTATGTGGCCGGCAGTGCCCAAAACGATCTGTTTCATTTGTAAAATCCTTGTTTTTTCCTAAAAGATTATTAAATAGCGCCTGCAGGCGTTCAGGGCCCGCAAGACTCCGATATCAACTATATGCCTGCGGTAATTTTTTGAGCAGGCCTTGATTTTGGAAAAAATTGCTATTCCCGGACAGCCTCCTCTAAGTACAAACTCACGGAAATCCCGGGCATGTAAATGTTTCGCCGGATGTGAGAGATCAGAGCGAACCGCATATAGACACACTGCCGTGCGTCTCCATATACCCTATGTTGCTCACCCTGAACATGTACGGATGGGGCTGGTAAACGTTTACATAGAATCAAGTATGATCGAACAAAAAGCCTGCGGCACAGGTAATCAGACTTGATTAAAAAAAATATTGACTATTAATGATATTCGTGTTATTTCTTTTTGCAATGGAGTAATTATATTGGTTACTTTAACAGTTGTTCCCCAGTAGCTCAGTCGGCAGAGCAAGTGGCTGTTAACCACTAGGTCCGCGGTTCAAGTCCGTGCTGGGGAGCCAAAAATCATGCTGTTCCAGCAGCATCGGGAGAGCATGGCCGGCATTCAAGATAAGGCCCCCATTAATTTTATGTTTACTGCATCAATTTATCTTTTAAATCCTGATATTAGGTGATAACGCCATATCTTATGTCTGCATGCCCCAAAGCATCAAAGTGCTTTTTAGCGTAATTTATCTTCCTTTTTTCAATCTTTCTTAATTGTAAACTTTCCATACTGCCTTTTGTTTCTGCAATAAAATAAATATACTTAAATTTATCGCCATCAAATAGGCTACCAACTTAAAGCGGGACACTTTCCGCTTTTTGGTGGATTCGCTTCGCTTAATCCACCCTGCAAAGTACGTTTATAGCAGCAATCGGTAATGTCTTTCTAATGGGCAGGCACAAGGGCAAACCCCTGTGCCTGCCCTGAAACGATATATCAGCATGCAGTATATGTTTTTTAATCAACCTTTTTGCCTGTATCTGTCCAATAAATCATTGTGTAATGTCCGAACGACCTGAATAATAAGGCTTTTCGCATTTTTATTCAATCTATAATTTTCGAGGTCTATATCTCACATTTCGCACCATTTGATAATAATTTTTCTGATTTTATTATGTGATACCTAAATCCTGCAAGCGTCGAGTTTGCCGAAGACCTGCCTGCTGCAGGCAGGTGCAAGGCGGCAAGGGCGCAGACGTACTACGATACTTCAAGTC
>JAGGXA010000177.1 GCA_021163285.1 Deltaproteobacteria bacterium
CTTATACCTAAATCCTGCAAGCGTCGAGTTTGCCGAAGACCTGCCTGCAGCAGGCAGGTCTTCGGCAAACTCGACGCTTGCAGGATTTAGGTATAAGGGTGCTAAAAAGGGTAACCGTTCATTGATTATACACCGGTTTACAGGGGCAGTGATTGTCAATATCCGTTTGGCATACTTTCCCACGCAGAGCGTGGGAACGAGAGCAAAGAGTACTTTTTGTCGGAAATTGCCGTATGAGAAACTACTGGATTGCTTCGCTTCGCTCGCAATGACTATTAAGAGCATGCCCCGTGAACGGTTACAGACAGTTACAGCATTATGATATCGCCAAAAGAAGCATAAATAAAGGCGGGATCATTGCAACAAGCGCTGAAGCCTTGATAAAACGGATTGCACTTATAATCTCTTTTGGGCCTGGATCAGGATTATCCTCACCTATCCAGGGCTTGTTTCTTAATCCGTCTTTATATATAGTCGGCCCTCCAAGACGTATATGAAGAGCGCCTGCCGTGAAGCTCTCGGCATGCCCTGCGTTTGGTGAATCATGTTTTAATCTGTCTCTCATGCCCGCCTTAAATCCGTCTACCGGATAAATACTGCTGATCCATGCTCCGAAGAACATAAAAATAAAGGATATCCGTGCAGGTAACAAGTTCATCACATCATCCAGCCTGGCCCCGGCCCAGCCGAATTTAATAAACTCAGGCGTCCTGTAACCCACCATGGAATCAAGGGTGCTTGCAACCTTAAATGCAAGCATGAAACTTATGGCAGGCTTGAGAAGCTCCAAGTCGAACAGGTATGCCGAGATTCCGCCTGCCAAAAACCAGAAAAGGGGCGATAAAAAACCATCAACAAAATTTTCAGCCAGGGTTTCTATAGCTGCCCTGCATACCCCTGTTTCATCCAGAAATTGAATATCACGCCCTACTACCATGGAGAGCGCTTTCTTTGCGTCTATGATATTATCTTGCATAAGAGCCTGTGCCACCGGTTTTATATGATAGAAAAGGTCTCTTAAAGCAAAACATGAAAAGCATACAAAAAGATCAAATATCAGTCCGACAGGTGAAAATAACTGATGAAAAATAAAGGTCAAAGCAAGATAAGAGAAAATAGTAACGCCCTCGATGATAACCACCAGAAGGAGACCTCCAACCTTACCGCTAAGGCCGAAACGCCTCAACATACTTTCAAAAAATGAGATACACCGGCCGATAAGTCTGACAGGATGACAACTGTATACAGGGTCTCCAATAATAAAATCGGCGAAAAAACCAAGAATGATTATAATCAAAAATGGGATCATTAATAAAACCTTTCTTGTATTCAGGTAAAAGGTTGAAGGTTGACATGATATCTTGATTTTGTGCGAGCGTAGGGGCGAACCTTGTGTTCGCCCTTTGATTATTTACTCATTTAATTATTCGCACGTTTTAAGGGCGAATACAGGATTCGCCCCTACGAGATATTGCCGGATACATTGGGCAGAATTTCCAGTTTCTAATTTCTGTTTTCAACGTTCCGTGAACGGTTACAAAAAAATGTATACAGGGAATAAAGAACACCTTAAAGCAGCCAATATTGTCATGGCAGTTCATAAATATTTCCATAATTAGAATTGCTGCAATTTTATTGACTTATTGTTTTTTATTTATTATTTTTTTCATTACACTATTTTTACACTATTTTTGTTGATATTTGAATAAAAATCTTTCTTTCCATTATTGCGTAAGTGGTCGTTAAGGTAGTAAATAGTACTCCGTCCCAAAAGTTTTGAACGCCTTAGTGGCAATCTGGAATCTGCGAAAATGGTATTGTATTGAACCCATTTTCTACATAAATATTTTGTAATATCAACAAAGTATGTATTGAAATGTGACTCAATAGAAACCGTGATTTTACTGAATATAAACAGCCGGAAAACATGTCAGAACTTTTGGGACACAGTACTATGAGACTGCCCGGGAATAGCAATTTTCTTCAAAATCAAGGCTTGCGAAATAAAATTACCGCAGGCATACAGTTGATTTCGGAGTCTCACAAGCTCGCTTACCTCCGAGGATAATTTTTTTCGCGTAACGCAGAGCTTGGGGAAAAGGGCATTCCAGAACAGCCTCCTACACATAATTGAAGCAATATCCCATAATATAACCTGTGAAGGATTACCAAAATGTTCGGCATAAATAAATATTGTATTCAGGAGAATTAAATGAGTGAGCATGCAAGATTGCTGGAGATGTTTCACCCCCCCACATATGAAGAATGGCGTAAAGAGGTCGACAAGCAGCTCAAAGGAGCTTCTTTTGAAAAAAAGCTTGTCAAACAAACATACGAAAGCATAGATATTCAACCAATGTACTTTGAAAAGGATATGTCCGGCTTACCGCATATGGGGACATTCCCGGGAAGTTCTCCCTTTGTAAGAGGCGCTAAAGCGACGGGAGCTGTTATTAATCCCTGGCTGATTTCACAGGAGATCTGCTGTCAGGACCCGGTTGAGTTTAACAATATCATAAAACACGTTATCTTGCGGGGACAGACCGCATTGAATATTCTCCTGGATGTAGCTACCCTTTCAGGATTAAACCCGGCACAGTCAACGCAGGGCGATGTAGGGAGGGGAGGTCTTTCTATTGCAACTATTGATGATGTAGCAAAAGCGCTTGATGGAATTGATCTTGGAGAGTTGCCTCTTTTTCTTCAGGCTGGGGCCTCCGGATTAGCCATAACCGCATTGATATGCGCTTATATGCGAAAGAACAGGATTCCTACAGAAAAACTTACCGGCTGTATCGCCGCTGACCCGCTTGGAGTCCTGTCCGTAAATGGAACATTACCCCTTTCTATTGAGGGCGCATACCGGGAAATGGCACAATTAACATTGTGGGCAAAGGATAATGCCCCTGCGTTGCGTACAATTGCAGTCTTTGGTCAACCATATCGTGACGGCGGAGGAAACGCTGTAGAAGAGCTGGCCTTTGTTCTGGCAACAGCGGTTGAGTACATCTGTGAAATGCAGTCACGTGGCCTCTTGATTGATGACATTGCTCAACGGATTGCCTTTTCCTTTTCAGTCGGCAGTGATTTTTTTATGGAAATTGCAAAATTACGCGCTGCAAGGCTTCTCTGGGATAAGATCGTTGGTGCATTTGGCGGAAATAATGACTCAAAACGAATGTTTATGCATGCTCGGACTTCACGGTGGAATAAAACGGTCACAGACCCTTATGTTAATATGTTGAGGGTAACAACCGAGGCCTTTTCAGCAATTTGCGGCGGTTGCGACAGTATGCATGTGGGCGCCTTTGATGAATTAATCAGGCAGCCGGATGAATTTTCAGGACGAATTGCAAGAAACGTTCAGATAATACTGAAAAACGAGAGCCATTTTGACAAGGTTATCGATCCCGCGGGCGGGTGCTGGTACGTCGAAACAATAACCGATTCGGTTGCAAAAAGCGTCTGGAAATTGTTTCAGGAAATTGAAAAGAAGGGTGGCATGTTCGAAGCGCTAAAGCAGGGTTTTCCACAGGAACGGATTGCAGAAACATACGCAAAACACAAAAAAAACATTGCCCTGCGTAAAGATGTGTTTGTGGGTACAAACAAATACCCCAACCTCCTTGAAAAGTCTTTAGAACCGGTCCAGATCGATTATAATGCCTTTTATGAAAAAAGAAAATCCGAGGTAGAGGAACATATCTCATCCATTGATTCTCAAAAATTAAAAGCAGCCTCGGAGAGGGTTGATAAGGTCGCGGGAGAGATAACGTCAGATCTTATGGAAGAGGCCGTATGCGCAAACCTGTCAGGAGCATCCTTAGGTCAAATCACACAAATAGCACGATCCGGCGACAGCTCAGAAACAACAATTGACCCAATCCAGATCGAAAGGGGCGCTTATATGTTTGAAACCCTGCGCAGGGCTGCAGATGCGTATGCTGAAAAAACAGGGGCCCGTCCGAAGATCTTTCCGGCAAATATGGGACCAATTCCGCAGCATAAAGCACGAACAGACTTCTCAAGGGATTTTTTCAGCGTGGGCGGTTTTGAAATTATTGACAATGATGGCTTTTTGGACATTGATGATGCCTTTAATGCCGCTATAAAGTCAGGCTCCAAAATCGTTGTTATCTGTTCTGCGGATGCTGCTTATCCTGATATTGTGCCCCCTCTTTCCAAAAAAATAAAGGCCGCCAATCAGGATATTACCGTAATTGTTGCAGGCTATCCAAAAGATTATGTGGATACTTTTAAAAAAGCAGGAGTGGATGATTTTATTCATGTCCGTTCAAATGTATATGAAATATTAATAAAGCTTCAGAAAAAATTAGGGATAATATTATGAGCCGACCAGATTTTACTAAAATGAACTATAGTGTAGATACCCCGCAGATCGACAAAAAGGGGTGGGAAGAGATGGCGGAAAAAGAGGCCGCATGTTCTCTCGACGACCTTGTCTGGAAGACACTTGAACAGATTAATGTAAAACCCCTTTATACTGAAGAAGATATGAAAGATCTTGAACATCTGGGTTATGTGGCTGGAATCCCCCCTTATCTCAGGGGTCCTTATGCTACAATGTATGTGCAGAGGCCATGGACGGTTCGGCAGTATGCAGGATTTTCAACTGCCGAAGAGAGTAACGCATTTTACCGGCGAAACCTTGCGGCAGGCCAGAAAGGGCTTTCAATTGCCTTTGACCTTGCCACCCACCGCGGATACGATTCAGACCATCCAAGGGTCGTAGGCGACGTGGGCAAGGCAGGTGTTGCTGTTGACTCCATCCTGGACATGAATATCCTGTTTGACGGGATCCCCCTTGATAAGATGTCAGTTTCCATGACCATGAACGGGGCGGTGCTCCCTGTCCTTGCCTTTTATATTGTTGCGGCCGAGGAACAGGGTGTTAAGCCTGAACAGCTCATAGGCACCATACAGAACGATATTCTCAAAGAGTATATGGTTCGAAATACCTATATATACCCGCCCGCGCCATCCATGAAGATCATTTCGGATATTTTTCAGTTCACCTCCCAAAAGATGCCCAAATTCAACAACATCAGCATCTCAGGCTATCATATGCAGGAGGCGGGGGCCTCATGCGACATTGAGCTGGCCTATACACTTGCCGACGGGATGGAATATGCCAGGGCAGGAGTTGACGCAGGAATGAGTATTGACTCCTTTGCGCCCCGACTTTCATTTTTCTGGGCCATCGGAATGAACTATTTTATGGAAATTGCCAAAATGAGGGCTGCAAGACTGTTATGGGCAAAGATCATAAAACAGTTTAATCCTGAAAATATAAAATCATTATCCTTGCGCACCCATTGCCAGACATCAGGCTGGAGCCTTACGGAAGGCGACCCATATAACAATGTTGCGCGCACCTGTATTGAGGCAATGGCAGCAGCTTTAGGCCATACGCAATCCATGCATACTAATTCCCTGGATGAGGCAATCGCCCTTCCAACCGATTTTTCTGCACGGATAGCCCGTAATACCCAGTTGTTTTTGCAGGAAGAGACAAATATCGTAAGGCCCGCCGACCCATGGGCAGGCTCCTTTTATGTAGAGTCTCTGACAGATGCTATTATGAGACGCGCATGGGCGCTTATAGAGGAAATTCAGGATCTCGGAGGTATGGCAAAGGCCATAGAGACAGGAATTCCCAAGATGCGCATAGAAGAGGCAGCCGCGCGCAGACAGGCATACATAGATTCCGGCAAGGAACGCATTGTAGGTGTAAACACGTACTGTCTCGACAAGGAAGAAGCCATGGACATCCTTGAAGTAGATAATACATCCGTACGCGAAGCACAGCTTGAGCGTCTTAAAAAACTTAAGGCGGAAAGGGATGAGACAAAGACAAGGGCGGCTCTTGACGCCCTTACGAAGTGCGCTGAAACGGGCGAAGGAAATTTACTTGCCTTATCTGTCGACGCTGCGAGGGCAAGAGCATCACTCGGCGAAATCTCCTATGCAATGGAAAAGACATTTGGGCGCCATAAAGCCACAATCAGGGCTATATCCGGCGTTTACAGCACCGAGTTTAATGATAAAGAACAAGTGCAGAAAATGATAGCTATGACCAGGGATTTTGAAAATAAAGAGGGACGCAGACCGCGAATAATGGTGGCAAAAATGGGCCAGGATGGTCATGACCGCGGGGCCAAGGTAATCTCAACGGCATTTGCCGATATGGGGTTTGACGTAGATATCGGACCCCTTTTTCAAACCCCTGAAGAAGCTGCCCGACAGGCAGTGGAAAATGATGTCCATATCATTGGGTTCAGTTCTCTTGCCGCAGGACACAAGACCCTGTTGCCTGAACTGGTCCATCAACTGGATAAACTTGGTCGAAAGGACATCATGGTTGTCATAGGGGGTGTTATTCCTGCACAGGATTATGATTTTTTAAAAGAGCACGGAGCATCGGCCATATTCGGACCGGGAACCGTCATACCTGTTGCAGCTCAGAAGATATTAAAAGAACTTGAACATCGTTTATAACAATCGGTTTTTTTGTAACTGTTTACGGGTATTGTTCGTTTTTTTCTTATGGATAAATTAGCTCCAAAAAAGGAAAAATTGCCGGAATGGGCGCCTCAAGAAGGGGGCAAAGGATTCGCCTGTCACGTAGTCGAAGGTGTTGAAGGCGGTCATGACGGGATAGCTGCTTATTCCGGGACAAAACCCATCTCAGGTTCTCCACGGTGCAAACGTCCCTCTCTTACGGTCAATGACTACGTTGAGGGTGTGCTTAAAGCTGATCGCGCGATCCTTGGGCGTACAATTACCCTGGTTGAGAGTAATTCTGCTGCCCATATGGAACTGGCTCAGAAGGTTTTGAAAAAGCTTCTGCCTTATACCGGCAGGTCTATCCGTATTGGGATTACAGGTGTGCCAGGCGTGGGAAAAAGTACATTTATCGAGGCATTTGGACGTTATCTGTTAGAGAAAGGTTACAAGCCGGCGGTGCTTGCCGTTGATCCAAGCAGCAGCATAACAGGCGGCAGTATCCTTGGGGACAAAACACGTATGGAGTCTCTCAGCAGAGATAATCGTTGCTTTATACGGCCTTCGCCGTCATCAGGCACCCTTGGAGGAGTGGCAAGAAAGAGCCGTGAAACCATGCTGGTTTGCGAGGCCGCCGGTTATGACGTGTTGCTGATTGAAACTGTGGGAGTCGGCCAGAGTGAGATTACAGTGCGATCTATGGTAGACTTCTTCATCTTGCTGATGCTTGCAGGCGCCGGCGATGAGCTCCAGGGAATCAAAAAAGGGATTATAGAATTAGCAGATGCAATACTGATCACCAAGGCGGACGGAAACAACAAAACGCTTGCAAAGGCTGCAAGGAATGAATATGCGAACGCCCTCCATTATCTTCGACCCGCGACAGAAGGATGGCAAACAGAGGTGTTCACCTGCTCTGCCGTTACAGGTGAAGGGATTAGCAAGATATGGTCTTTGATTGACAACTTTCGCACAAAGACTATGGAATCAGGGGCCTTCGAATCCCGCAGACGCCGGCAGGCATTGAAATGGATGCATACCATGCTGTCAGAACAATTACGCGCTATTTTCTTCAAAAATCCAAGCGTAGTTAAAGCACTTCCCGAAATCGAAAAAGAAGTGCTGAACGGTACAATTACACCCACCTTTGCTGTAAACAGCCTTATAAATATATTTGAAGGCAACACATAAGGAGCTCAAAGTCCATATTTTGCCTTTCAGAAACGTGAATGAAATTTCTTCATCCTTCATATCTATTCAAAAGCCTCGATTAAGAAATAAATATCTAAAAATTCAACCGTGCGGTTGATTTTTTTATTTCAGGCTCTAAATTTGATTAGTAAGAGTATTTTGCATAAGCTGTCATAAAAACAGGAGGCAAATTAACCATGCGCTTTGATAAATTTACTTTAAAAGCACAGGAAGTCATACAGGATTCACAACAACTCGCTGAAAAATTAGGTCATCAACAGATCGAACCGGAACATGTAATAAGGGTAATATTAGAGCAAAAGGAGGGTGTTATCCCCCCCTTATTCGGTAAAATAGGGGCAGATACGGGCCGGCTTGTACAATCTTTTGATACTGCCCTTAATAAACTCCCGAAGGTCTCAGGCACGGGAATCGGGCAGGCGTACATCTCACCTCGTACAAAGGTGGTACTGGATCGTGCATTTAACGAAGCGGAACAGATAAAAGATGAATATGTCAGCCTGGAGCATATCCTTCTGGCCGTATGCGGAGAAAAGGAAGGTGAAGCAGCAGGGATCCTTGCCGACGCAGGAATCGTCAGAGATACGATCCTGAAGGCCCTGGTGGATATTCGTGGCGGCCAGAGGATTACAGACCAGAATCCTGAAGATAAGTACCAGGCCCTTGAACGTTTTACCACAGACCTGACCCAAATGGCTTCACAAGAAAAGCTGGACCCTGTTATCGGCCGTGATAATGAAATCAGGAGGGTCATCCAGGTACTGTCAAGGCGGACTAAAAACAACCCTGTGCTTATCGGCAGGCCTGGCGTCGGTAAAACCGCGATTGTGGAAGGCCTTGCCCAAAGGATCATCCGCGGTGATATTCCTGAATCCCTGAAAGACAAAAAAATTGTATCCTTGGACCTGGGCGCACTTATTGCGGGCACAAAATACCGCGGGGAGTTTGAGGACAGGTTAAAAGCAGTGCTCAAAGAAGTTACGAAAGCTGAAGGTCAAATCATCCTTTTCATAGACGAAATACACACAATGGTTGGGGCCGGCGCTGCTGAAGGCTCTATGGATGCATCCAATATGCTTAAACCTGCCCTGGCGAGGGGCGAATTGAGGTGTGTAGGAGCAACAACCATCAAGGAATACAGAAAACATATTGAAAAAGATGCTGCCTTTGAGAGGCGCCTTCAACCGATATTTATCGATGAACCGAGCATAGAGGATACCATTTCTATCCTGCGAGGTCTGAAAGAAAAATATGAGGTGCACCATGGCGTACGGATCAAGGACTCAGCGCTTGTGGCTGCGGCGAATCTTTCTCACAGGTACATCACAGACAGATTTCTCCCTGACAAGGCGATCGATCTCATTGATGAAGCTACTTCGAGACTGAGGATAGAGATAGACAGCATGCCTGCTGAGATCGACGATGTACAGAGAAAGATCATCCAGCTTGAAATAGAAAGAGAGGCTCTGAAAAAGGAAAAAGACGAGGCATCCAAAGAACGGCTTAACAGACTCGAAACTGAATTGTCGGAACTTAAGCTTCAGACCGATGATATGGTATCACACTGGAAAAAGGAAAGGGAAGCAATTTCCCGGATAAGGGAAATCAAGGGAAAACTTGAGTCAACCAGGACTGAAGCCCAGGTTGCAGAGCGGCAAGGCGACCTTGCCAGGGCCGCTGAACTCAAGTATGGAACATTGATTGAACTCGAAAACAGGTTAAAAGAGGAGAACAAAAAGCTTGAGAAGCTCCAGATTTATCAAAAAATGCTGAAAGAAGAAGTGGATAGCGATGATGTTGCGGAAGTTGTCTCCCTCTGGACAGGGATACCTGTGTCCAAAATGATGGAAGGTGAAAGGGAGAAGCTTCTAAAGATGGAAGAAAGGCTGGCCATGCGTGTAATTGGGCAAAAGCAGGGGATTATTGCGGTTTCAAACGCTGTGCGCAGGGCACGTTCCGGTCTTCAGGACCCGAACAGACCGATAGGCTCATTCATTTTCATGGGGCCCACAGGCGTAGGCAAGACTGAGCTTGCAAAGGCCCTTGCCGAGCTTCTGTTCGATGATGAACAGTACATGATGCGCATTGATATGTCGGAATATATGGAAAAACATTCCGTGGCAAGACTTATAGGCGCACCACCGGGTTATGTAGGATATGAAGAGGGTGGATACCTGACGGAGGCTGTCAGAAGACATCCATATTCCGTGGTGCTGTTTGATGAGATAGAAAAGGCCCACCCCGATGTATTTAATGTCCTCCTGCAAATCCTGGATGACGGAAGAATGACGGATGGCAAGGGCCGCACCGTTGATTTCAAAAATACAGTGCTGATTATGACATCCAATGTTGGAAGCCAGTGGCTGCAGGAGGCAGGGACAATGCCCGATGCCGAAATTAAGGCACATGTCACGGATGTATTGCACGCAACCTTTAAGCCGGAGTTCCTCAACCGCATTGATGAAATCGTTTTATTTAACTCTCTCAACCGCGATGAAATCAAAAAGATCGTGGATATCCAGATCGGAATCCTTGCCAGACGTCTTGAAACAAACAAAATCAGCCTGGAACTTACGGACAAGGCCAAAGATTACATTGTTGATTCCGGTTTTGATCAGGTTTACGGGGCAAGGCCCCTCAAAAGGACTATCCAGCACCTTATCCAGGACCCACTCGCAGTAAAGATCCTGGATGGATCGCTCAGGGATGGGGGGCATGTCAGGATTGACGTAAAAGATGGGGAGGTAGTATTTGATGAACCTGAATTATCCCGCCCATCGCCGGCTTAAAAAAGAGATAAAGAGTGTAGCAAATGTGGCAAGGAGGGATATAAGCGAATTTCCCGAACCGGCAGCCTCTATTCCTTTAAAACCTGTGGTGCAGGAGTTTAAGTTCGAAAATGCAAACAGGGCATTGGTTGAGTTGAAGGAGAGAAAGATCAGGGGAACAAAGGTCTTGAAAATGGACTAAGGGTTCGCACAAAGATAACCGGAATCAGGTCTTTTGGCGCACACCTCAAGACAGGCTGAGGTTAAATGCGCCTGACTCCGGTTGGAATTTAACTTATAAAGCAATCACGGCGTTGATTCCCCGACGCTTAATCATCCTCCAGTTCCTCTTCGTAACCTTTTGACATCAGATAGGATTCAATGTCATCAGCAATTTCTTCACCGGATTTTACCGGGTCATCAAAACGCTTTGTCCGTGTGAGGTTCCATTTAAATGTTTCAAACCAAAACAGATCGTCTGACTCTTTTTCGATATAATTTATATAACCTTTGAGCGATTTTATATAATCACCTTTCTTCTTCCCCTTTAAGACGCCCATCTTTTTTTCTGATTGATTTTCTTCTTCCTCCTCAACGAAAAACGTCATTGCAACATTATTTTTTTTGCCCAGGTCAACAAGTTGTATGTCATCCTCCTCTAAACTGAAAACATTTTTTTCATAATATTTTTTTATTGGTTTACCCTCTTTCCAGTATAAAATAAGTTCCACATAATTTATTGTGTAAGAATCATCTGCTTCATGGTCAGCATCAATTACAAAAAACAGGTTATCTGAGACACTATCTTTTGCATTTTCCCAAACACCACCATCCTTCTCATAATCTAAGATATTCACCTCCTTGCCTTTTAACACCGAAACTTCGGCAAACGCAAAGGCCGGCATTAAAAAAACAACAACTAGACACAACATAAAAAACTTTTTCATCTTTTGTCCTCCTTGTAAATTAATATGATAAATCATTTATCTTTAGCCGCGCCCTGCCGGATACAAGGGCATTTGCAATCACATTTGTTGCAGGTTAACATATATCACGTGCCGATTGGTTTCATCTGTAAGACAGCCCTTTTCTCTTGACCCATAATTTATCATTCTCTATAATTTTATTAATAAGATATCGACAGAATGAAAAAGGTATGATGTTAATCCTGTTTATCCTGTCAAAATAAATAATTAAACTATTACAAATTATCCTGAAAAAAATTTACGTTTCTTTCTTAATCAAAAATTAATGATTTTGTCAAACGTTTTTTTGTCTGCAAGCAATAACGCTAAGGAACGAGGACAAAACAACATCCCCAGGCATACGCGCAGATTCAGGTCAGGTCTGTTCGATCTAAAAGTACAAAAGTTGCAGGAATAGTGAACTATTTCAAGATTTTTGTACTTTTAGATCGGGCAAAGATGGCCTGAAGCTGTGATGCATAGTTGGGAAAGTTAATTTGTCCTCGTTCCTTAACACACTGTGATACTTAAGGATTGCGAAAAAAGATAATCAGGAATTATATAGTAAGGATAATGGTTGAGGCGTTTCTTTGTTGAAGAGATAAAATTATCCGGACGGTATTGCTCAATCACCGGTTCTGAAGCAAAACATATTGCAAGAGTTATGCGGATGAGGCGCGGAGACAGGTTCGTCCTTATGGACAGGAAGGGCACGCGTTTTCTGGCATTGATAGAATCTTCTTCTCCACATGAGGTGCGTGTCAGCCTGATAAAGCCTCTTCCCATGCCACCTCCATCTCCAGTTAAAATCAGCCTCTGTCAGTCAATTTTAAAATCTCAATCAATGGATTGCCTTATTCAGAAGACTTCGGAGCTGGGCGTTGATTATATCTTTCCTTTTAGTTCTGAACGGACGGTAGTCAGACTTAAAGAGGATCGGTTTGCCAACAGGTTAAAACACTGGCGCGAGATAGCCCGAAGTTCCGCCAAACAGTCTGACAGGGGTGTTCCCGCTGAGATAGGTCCGCCATCCTCTTTCATAGCCCTGATGGAAAAACATGCTGTTTCTGATTCTTTTAAGGTAATTTTATGGGAGAGGGAAGACAGCCGGGACCTTAAAATGCTGTTAAAGGCATCATCCGTTAAGACCATTACCGGCATTGTCGGGCCTGAAGGCGGATTTACCCTTAATGAAATAGAGCTTGCCCGGGATGCCGACTTTATTCCAGTGTCACTTGGAAAAAGGATCCTGAGGTCTGAAACGGCTGCCATAACGATGGTAGCAATTATTCAGTATGAATTCGGAGATCTAAGTTTGAGCAATTAACAGGATTGTAACCGTTTAAACAGGATATCACAGGATATGCAAAATAATGTTTGTTCTAAATGCGGCAAGGCAATAAATAACAATAAGAGCTTTGTGATTGATGAAAAGCCTCTCTGTTTTCACTGTCTCTATGGCGATACGGAACCTTTTGAGATATACCCGATCGGAAAGGTAACGACTGAGTTGCAGCAAAATGAAGTAAAAGATATTTCTGCAGGCAGAGGGAAGATATCCAGGATCGATCTCCTTCCTTCTCAAAAACGCTTTTTATACAGGTTGGAAGATGAACCACATATACTTATCGTCTATTACCTGCATAAGGTTAAGTCCATGTCAACGCTTTTTCACAGGCGTTTAGACGGGAAAAAGGTAGGGGCCTTTGCATCACGCACTCAGAACAGGCTTTCAAGGATTGCGATTCAGGATGTTAAACTCTTAAAGATAGAAAGTGCAACCCTTTACGTAGAAGGACTTGACGCAATAGACGGGAGTCCGGTGCTTGATATTAAATTGGGATTAAAAAAGCAAAATTCAATAAAATGAGCCACTTTCAAAGCGGGAATTCAGAAGGTCAGGATCCAACAGTACTTACTCAACTTATTTTTAACAGATACATTATTATGAGGTAACTATATGAAAATAACCATCATTTATGATAATGAAATCTGGAAAAGAGGTCTTAAGGCCGACTGGGGTTTTTCCTGCCTGATACAGGTATATGGTAAAAATATTCTTTTTGACACCGGCAGAGATGGACATATCCTGCTTAACAATATGGAAAAACTGGATATTAATCCGAAAACCATTACAGAAGTTTTTATCTCACATGCCCACTGGGACCATACCGGAGGACTGATTGATTTTTTGAGGATCAACCCGGTAAAGGTTTACATCCCTCTGTCATGCCCATGCCCATCCATTGAAGCAGAAGTTATCAAGGTCATGGGTCATCTTAAAATCCATGAAAATATCTTTTCAACAGGTGAACTTGGAGGCTTTGAGCAGTCACTCGTCATCAGAATGGATAAAGGTGTGGTTGTTATTGCAGGATGCTCACATCCCGGAGTCAGCGAAATTTTAAAAGAGGCATCAAAGATCGGCAAAGTCAGGGCGCTCATCGGTGGACTGCATGGTTTTTCCCAGTTTGATTTGATAAATAATCTGGAATTAATCTGCCCAGCTCATTGTACTCAGTATAAGCATGAAATCAAAGTCCTTTTCCCTGATAAATATGAAGAGGGAGGTGTTGGAAGAGTTTTTGAAATCTCTTAAGTTCTTGAGAGTGCAAAGTTTTTTTTAACACATTGATATTCCCGGCGTTGATTTATTCGTGACGTCATTCCGACAAAAGCCAGAATCCAGAATAATTCCAACAGGATAATGAAGCTGGATGACAGATCGAGCTCGACGTGACGTTAGAACTTTGGACTGTTAAGTTAAGTTATATGTTACGGAAATCCGAATAATTCAATAAACCTCACAAAATGCGCCACATGGTTTTTATTGACCTGCCTAAATTGTGTCATACCTGACAAGACAGCTCTCTCATCATTTATTTACATACATAATCAAGCAGTTGAATGCAATAAAATCAGCCATATTAATGGCATGTATCTTGCTTATCCCTTATATTGAGAGAAAATATTGCAGGACATTATCTGATTTATTTTTTCCGCGTCTCTTAGTGTACCTTATACTTTCAATCTTTAGCAACAATCTCTGCAAAATATGACCGGAGAATGAAGTTTATTCGGATATGGCCTCAAGTGAACAAAAAGCGATAGAGCAGCTTGAAGAGATTTTATCTGTCTTGCGACACCATTTAGGTAATTCTGTCAGCGCAATCAAGATCACACTTAATGTGCTGCAGGAAAATTTCGATCTCTTTGATGAAGACAAGAAAAAAGAATATTTAAAAAGGATTACAGATCTTTTGGTCGGCCAGGAAAGGCTTGTTAAAGCGATGAAGTCTTTTTCGCTGTTCAATGTATCAGAGTTGAGAGAGATCAAATTCATATCTTTCTGGGAACATTTATTGGCTCTGGGCGTAAGGAAATCAAAGGAAAAAGGAATTGATATTACCTATAATTTAAAGACAGGACCTTTGCTGATTACCGGTAACGATATTGCCCTTGAAATGATTATGTCCCGTATCCTTGATAACGCTATGGATGCGCTTGAAGATATTAAAGATCCCAGGATAGAATTACAAGCATTAAGTATGAATGATTTCGTGATGGTACAAGTAAAGGATAATGGATCAGGGATCAAACAAAATGACTTATCAAAAATATTTATACCTCTCTTCACCACCAAAAAAAAGAACATGGGAATGGGATTGTCTATCGTTTTCAAGCTTCTCGCGGAAATGGAGGGACGGATAAATATTGAGAGCCGTTTTGGTAATGGCACCATAGTTAAAATCCGGCTTAAGATTGTCCGGGAACATGAATAAAATAAATAGTGTCTGAATCAAAACTGCACAGCTAACAGAGCGCTTATATAGTTGGAGGAAATAATTGGAATATTCACTTGACCATGAACAGCTCGATAAAATAGAGGAGTATCTGCAGAATGAACTCGTTGACATCGGAGTTCACTCTGTTTTCCTGATCGATATGGCCGGGAACGTTATTGTTGATCTTGATGCCGGCAAGCTAAAACATGATGTTTACTCTCTTGCAGCCCTCGCCGCCGGAAATTTTGGGGCAGTTAGTGAGATAGCCAAAATCGTTGGTGAGGATGAATTTTCTTTATTATTCCATAAGGGAGTAAAAGAGAGCATTCATTTCAGCAAGGTAATGGATGATTTCTTGTTGATTATCATTTTCGGTAAAGAAGTATCCCTGGGTTTTTTAAGGTTAAAGGTTGCGGAAGTTACGGAAAAAATTAAAAAACTTTTTTAATTCTCCCAATTGGCATATTTTTTGGGATTGTCTGATATGGATTGCATTGATAAGAGACCGCACAAAAATAACTTAACATTTCGGCTTTTCATCTTCAGGTCATTTTCGGCAGATTCTAAAGAGCAAAAACCTTGAAACAGCCCACTATGCCTGCGCCTTTTGCTCTTCAAAATCTACCGAACCTGACCTAGGAGGTTGTCCGAGAATGCCCTTTTTCCCAAACTCTGCGTTATGCTCAAAAAATTATCCTCGAAATATCAACTATATGTCTGCGGTAATTTTTTGAGCAAGCCTTGATTTTGAAAAAAATTGCTATTCTCGGA
>JAGGXA010000099.1 GCA_021163285.1 Deltaproteobacteria bacterium
AAAGCAAGGGTTCAAGCTCAGGGCGACCAAAGGATAGAAAACACGCCAGATGCAGTATAATCGTTGCACCTTAAGGGTAAACTATTTTCAAAAATCACAACCTTTATGGCGGCATCAAATTAATGCGTGTTATACAAGCATAACATTTTTGTAATTCCTTGATATTAAAAGCATAATTTTCTTCTTGAAAATAGTTTATGCAGGTTTTAGGTCATAATATGGATCTCGTTATTTAGGCCCATTTTAGGACATAAAAAATGGACACTTCACCGTCAAACACAACGAATTATTCAGTATGTGATAACGTAACTGCTTGATATTATACAATACGCAAGGACTAAGACTGTCCAATTCTGTATTAAAACATAGTTTTATTGCCTGAAGCGATTGAATTCCCATACAATTTTGGAACTGAAAATTTTTTACCGTAACGAGGTCTGATTTTATATCCCGTAACTTATAATGGAGGTCACATATGAAGACAATCAGGGGCAAGATAATCTCTTTTTCCATTGTATGCCTGGCCTTCGTCGGCCTGCTTACCGCCTTGTATTACGAAAACACAGTCTCTCTCAGACGAAAAATATATAATATAGAACGTTTTGACGATCTGCTGAATGATGTTCTCGAATTGAGGAGATATGAGAAAAACTTTATTCTTTATCGTGACAACTCAAGTCTCAAAGAAGGTAAGGTCTATCTTTCAAAGATCGATAATGATTTTAATGTGCTTCGTGATGATGTCACGCGAATCATCGGTAAGGATGCGTGCCTGAAATTCAGCCGAGACCTGGCATATTACAAACAGATCCTTGATGACATCCTTAGCGCGGATGAGCCTAACAACGGCCGGATACGTATGGATACCATCCGAACGAAAGGTAAAACTCTGGTTGACGGCGCTCAAACGCTCATCCGGACAAAACGCCGGCAGATTGATGAGACGTTGAAACGGGCATTAACCTTACCCCTGGCTTCCATGGGAAGTCTTGTTGTTTTGATTGTGGTCATGTTCCAGTTTGTAAACAGGGGGATACTGAAACCGTTGTCCCTCATTAGAAAGGCAACGGAGAAAGTTGCAAAGGACGCTTTTACTCCTATCCGATACGACAAGGACAAACAAGATGAGATAACACGCCTGATGGCCTCGTTTAATCGGATGGTCGATGAACTTGAATCGAGACAGGATCAGTTGGTTCAATCGCGTAAGCTCGCATCTATCGGAACTCTCATCTCCGGCATTGCCCATGAACTCAACAATCCTCTGAACAATATCTCCATTACGGCGGAAACCTTGATGATGAATTATCATGACATGTCGGAAAAAGAGATGGAGGAAATAACCGGCGATATCCTCACCGAGGCAGACAGGGCCAGTCAGGTTGTTAAAAATCTCCTGGAATTCTCCCGGAAGGAGTGTCCCTATTTTAAAAATGTCGACATCAGAAATGTCTTAGAACGAGCGTTTAAACTTATTAAAAACCAGTTAATGGTGGCCCATATCCAAATAGAAAAAGATATTGCCGGGGATCTTCCCTTCATTCGAGGAAAGAAACAAGATCTCCAGCAGGTATTTGTAAACATCCTATTAAATGCAATTCATGCAATGCCCGAAGGGGGTGGTATCAAAATCCTGGCAGGTCAAGGCCCTGAGGGCTATATAAAAATAGATTTCTCCGATACCGGAACAGGCATAAAACCGGAAGCCTTATCGCATATCTTTGATCCCTTCTATACTACCAAGGAAGTCGGCAAGGGCACTGGTCTTGGACTGTCGCTCGTTTACAGCATTATCCGTACCCATGGAGGGTATATCGAGGTGAAAAGCGAGGTGGACGAAGGAACCATATTTTCGATTTATCTCCCGGAAAATAAAGGAAAAGAAGACAGCGAAGATGAAATTCAGGGTAGCGATAGTTGATGATGAAATAACCGTCTGCAAACGCCTCAAAAAGATCCTCGATAGTGAAGGATATGAAACGGAAGCCTTCCTGACGGGGCAACTCTTTTTAGAACGGATGAAGACATCTCCCTTTCATATTATCTTTCTTGACATAAAGTTGCCTGATATAGACGGAATGGAAATATTGCTGCGCATCAGGGGACAGCATGAGGAGGCGGAGGTAATTATGATTACGGGGTACGGCTCTATTGATTCCGCCATCGAAGCCATCAAAAAAGGAGCCTATCACTACGTTACCAAGCCCTTCAAATTGCAGGAAATTCTTGCCCTTGCCGCCGGTGCAAAAGAAAAGATAGCCTTGATGGAAGAAAATCATCGATTTAGGGGGGGCGAAAGAGGGGGGGACGTCTTTAACGGTTTTATAGGTACCGGTCCTGCCATGCAAGAATTATTCAGTATGGTCAGGAAGGTCTCGATTGTGGATTGCAACATTCTTCTTCAAGGGGAAAGCGGAACCGGTAAAGAGCTTGTTGCAAAATCCATCCATTTGTTAAGTTCCAGAAAAGATGCCCCTTTTATTTCCTTTAACTGTGGGGGTTTTACCGAGGACCTGATTAGCAATGAACTTTTCGGGCACGAAAGGGGGGCATTTACCGGCGCAACGATTGCAAAGATCGGACTTCTTGAATCCGCCGCCGGAGGAACCGTGTTCCTTGATGAAATCGGAGAAATGCCTGTGTCCATGCAAGTTAAGCTTCTTCGGGTTATCCAGGAAAAATGTATCTTCAGGGTGGGAGGAACCCGGCTGATAGACCTGGATATACGGATTATTGCGGCAAGCAACAAAGACATAAAGGAAGCGTGCATGGAAGGAACCTTTCGCGAAGATCTCTTTTATCGGTTAAACGTCGTCACCCTTTATCTTCCCCGATTGTGCAAAAGAAAGGAAGATATCCCTCTTTTGATTTCTTCATTTATAAAAAAATATAGCCGCCCGTTTGGGAAAAAGATAACACACATCTCTCCCCAGGCAATAGATATCCTTACAAAATATAATTATCCAGGAAATATCCGTGAACTGGAAAATATCATCCAACGTGCCGTGGCTCTTAGCGAAGGTAACGTCATTAGAGTGGAAGACCTTCCAAACGACCTCCAGAAACTCGATATCAACATTATGGACGGCGAAGGATTGCTTACCATTGAAGATGTGGAAAAACAACACATCATTAAGGTACTGAAGAAGACAGGAAACAATAAAATCCTAACGAGCAAGATCCTGAACCTGCCTCGAACAACCTTGTGGAGGAAAATGAAAAAGTATCATCTGCTACACAAAGACCCGACAAGCAAATAATTCTGAATGTTTAAACTAATCTCATCCAACCTCTTAACCTATCAATATCTCCCTCACACTTGTGCCCGTTAAATGTTCCAATTTGAAACTATCTCATGGTCCGCACTCCTTTTAACTCAATGTAATAACAAAGTTAATCGAAAAATCATAGTAAATGTTTCAATTTGAAAACAGGAGGCCTTTTACTCCCTTCTGATTTTTATAACATATTGAAAAAACTTAAATAATAATATGGCACAGTCCTTGCCAATATTGTTTTGCAAGGATGCGTCATGGAAAAGATTTTGGTTGCAATAGACCCGGTAAGGACAAGTTTTTGTGCCGGTATTCATGCCCTCTACCTGGCAAAAAGAATAAAGGCAACGGTTTCGTTTCTTTTGGTATTTTCTAAGTCGACCAAGGAAATATATCCGTCACTTGTTGAAGAGATGGAGATCTCAGTAAAGAAAAAGCTTGGATCTCTGATTGAAGAAGCCAGATTCGACGGCATCCATGTGGACTATTATCTGGCTTATGGCAAATATGAAAGTGAAGTTGTTAGTTTCATACAGGAAAACAAAATCACCTTATTGGTAGTTGAGTTCCCTACCGATCAGGGGGCATTGTCTAAGTCTTGTAAACATTTTTTAGACAAGATACGGCACAGGATTAATTGCCGTATCGAAGTCGTACATGAAAAACGAGGAATATCAGACAGAAAGGAAGGCAACCGTGTGGCACCTATACCTACCGATAGCGGGAAATAGTGTTAATATCATATTGATTTTTGCAATGGGGGGCTTTGTCGGCCTCTTATCCGGGATTTTTGGTGTTGGGGGCGGTTTTTTGATGACCCCGCTTCTCATCATGATCGGTATCCCTCCGACGGTGGCCGCCGCCTCCGATTCAAACCAGATCGTCGGCGCCTCCACCTCAGGGACCCTGGCCCACTATCATCTGGGCAATGTAGAATTCAAGATGGGTATCCTTTTACTCATAGGGGGAGTGGCGGGGGGCACCGTAGGAGTCCAGTTCATCAAGATCCTGAGGCATATGGGCAATGCCGATTTTTTGATACAGATAACCTATGTTATCATGCTCGGTTTTGTCGGCATATACATGTTTGTTGAAAGTCTCCAGGGTCTCAGGGTATCCAAATCAATTGAGGTAGTTGCCGTCCCAAAAAAGGAGTCTAAATACGCCATGATATTAAAAAAGCTCCCGTGGCAAACCAATTTTGAAAAATCGGGTACGGAACTCTCAATTGTTTTGCCCTTGGTCTTAGGCGTCTTTGTAGGCATCCTTGCCGCAATCATGGGTGTGGGAGGGGGATTTATCATGGTCCCGGTAATGGTGTACCTGTTGAGAATGCCCATGCATGTCGTAGTGGGAACCAGCTTGTTCCAGATTCTCTTTACGTGCATAAATGTCACGATCATGCAGGCAAATACCAACCACACTGTAGATTTTGTCCTGGCCCTCATTCTATTGATTGGATCGACACTCGGTGCACAGATGGGCGCAAAGATCAGTAGACGACTGAAAGGGGAGCAATTGAAGATCATTCTTGCCTCACTCGTTCTCATCGTGATGGTCAAGATGTTGATGGGCCTTTTGCTCAAGCCCGAAATTCTGCTTGCTTTTGTCGGAGGACATTAGGATGAAAAAAAGCATTTTTATAATTATATATATTATCATGATGTTCATTTGCGGGCAGCCGGAGTTTGTTCTTGCCACTGCGTCGCTTGAAGTGACGGTGAGGCCTAACCAGATTTTAATGGGGGCTTTATATAATGGTGCAAATATTTCAGTAATGGGCAATGTCCCTGCTGATTCGGAGGTATTAATCAGATTGACAGGTCATTTGGAAGACTATAAGCTCAAGAAAAAAGGCCGGGCAATGGGTGTCCTATGGATGAATCTTGGGATAGTTGAAATTCAAAAAGTCCCCAGTCTTTTTCTCCTTTATCCGTCCAAGGCTGTAAATGACTCTCTGCAAGCCGGGCGGCAATCATGGCAAGACCTGGGTTTAGGTTTTGAAGCTGTCCTAAAACAGGCGAATATCGTGTTGGATTCCGAGGACAAGAGTGCATTATTTGAAGAATTCGTCAAATTGGAGAAGAAATCCGGGCTTTATGGTACGATTAAAAATACTATCCATTATAAACAAGGAAAGGGAGGCATGAAATCTTTCTCATGTACCTTGGCATTGCCGTCCGGGCTTCCTCAAGGGGTTTATAAATTAGATGTTTTTGCGATCAAGGACGACGCCATTGCCGGATACACAAGCAAAGAAATAGAGGCAAAAAAGGTGGGCATGCCTGCTTTTATAACGTCATTCGCATTTAATCATGGGACACTTTATGGCGTTCTTGCGGTCTTGGTGGCTATTATTGCAGGGTTGGTGACAGGAGTTATATTCAAAGGTGAAAAGGCGCATTAATAGTGTCCTCTGCCTGTTATACAGGTATTCAGGATCATTCCGACTTGATGCTATCGACAATCTTCAATGGTAAACTGTTTCAAATTGGAGCATAGTGGGGAAATTTCTTGACTGGGCCAAAAATACCTTTAACCGTATCCGTTGGAAACCTCATGAGGACGTATCATTTGCCTCCCTGTTTCACACGTTTCAGAGGATACTTGGATTAAACAATCGTATTTTGGAAATAATGTCTGACATGGGGACCAAACTCGGCGGAGATTATGTTTTTGACCGACAGTACATCATTTCATCCTGCCGACAGATGGCTGTGCTGGTCTATGAACTGATTTACAACCTCAATACGCTTGCACCAAAAAAATATCTCAAATTAGATGATATTTACAGAGATATCGCTCGTGATATACAAGAAGAACTGGCCGGGAGGCTGGTCATACCCCAAGCGGATGATGTTATGTCATATGATATTATTACACGGGATTTTTCCGATGTGGTTGGGAGGAAAAACGCAAATATTGCTGAGATCAAGAATCGGCTTTCAGTAGCAGTGCCGGAAGGTTTTGCCATTACGACACGGGCATTTAAATCTTTTTTTGACTATAACGGCATCCAGTCGAAGGTGGATGAAACCTTGAACGCCTGGGAAAATGAAACAATAACCTGTAACCAGGCGTCACAAAAAATTCAGGGCTTGATCTCGTCAGGCTCAATGACGCCACAGCTTAATAAGGCTGTTGAGAGGGAGCTGAAACACCTACAGGATCTTACGGGGACTCGTGACCATTTTTTTGCGGTGCGCAGCAGCGCCATGGGAGAAGACGGTGAGCATTCATTCGCGGGTCAGTACCTAAGTCTCCTGAACCAGCCGCAGCAGAACCTATTGAAATGTTATAAGGATGTGCTTGCAAGCACTTATTCTCCCTCTGTTATGGAATACAGGCGCCAAAAAGATTTTTCAGAACATGAGGTGGCCATGGCCGTTGCCTGCCAGTACATGATCGATGCCAAGGTCAGCGGTGTCCTTTATACTTTAGATCCCATGAATCCCACCCGTGAGGAGATGGTGATCTCATCCACCTGGGGGCTTGGGGCACCGATTGTGTCCGGAAAAGTAAACGCGGACCGATTTATGGTTTCACGCGAATCCCCATATAATATCAAAAGCCTTGACATTGTACGCAAGACGGAGCGTTTTGTGGCCAAAGAATGCGGAGGCTGTGAGTTCCGGCCTGTGAACGAAGAGATGCAAATGCAGATGTCTCTTACGGATCATCGGATAAGGGAACTCGCTGAGGTCTGTCTTATGATCGAAAGATATTTTAAATGCCCCCAGGATATTGAATGGAGTATCGATCAGGAGGGACGACTCTATATCCTCCAGGCCAGGCCTCTTAACATCAAGGCCGATGTTGCGCCGGTTGTTTGCGACATTTCTTCCATTACCGAACAATATCCTGTCTTATTTTCCGGTAAAGGGGTTATTGTTCAAAACGGGATAGCAAGCGGAAAGGTGTTTGTCGTTGGAAATGATGGGGATCTGGATAAGTTCCCCAATGGAGGCATCCTGGTTGCAAAGGAAACATCCCCCCGATTTGCAAAAATCGCCAGGAAGGCCAGTGGTATCATCACGGATGTAGGGTCACCTACAGGACATATGGCGACAATTTCCCGGGAGTTCAGGATCCCTACCATCGTGAAAACCGGTATAGCTACGAAAATTTTAAGGCCGGGACAGGAAATCACCATTGATGCTGCGGAAAACGTGATATATGAAGGCAAAATAAAGGAACTTTGCTATTACGGATTTATGGAAGATAATTTTGAAGAGAGTTATGAATACAGGCTGTTAAGGCGTGTTCTAAAGAAAATTACACCCCTGAATCTGCTTGATCCTCATGATAAAGATTTTGTTCCGCTTGCCTGTAAGACCTATCATGATATTACCCGCTTTGTCCACGAAAAGGCCGTGGAAGAACTGATTAATTTGAATTATCACCACCGCTCCGATGCCGAGACCGCAGGGAAAAAACTCAAATCAGACCTCCCCCTGGACCTTATTATCATGGATATTGGTGGGGGTATGAAAGAAACGGTTGACCACTCAACTATTTCGCAGGACCAGATTCTATCCCTGCCCATGAGCGCATTTCTAACGGGCCTGAATACACCGGGTGCATGGAGCAGGGAGCCCATGTCCGTGGATTTTGGGAGTTTTATGTCCAGCCTCACCCGAACTTTTTCTACCCACCAAGTCAGTCCTATAAATGTTGGACAGAATCTTGCGGTTATATCCGCAGAGTATGCGAATCTCAGCCTTCGGCTTGGTTACCATTTCAATATGATTGATGCCTATATCGGAGATAAGATCAATGATAATTATGCCTTTTTTCGCTTTTTAGGCGGTGTAACAGATCCCATACGCAGGTCCAGAAGGGCGAAATTTATTAACGAGGTTCTCATACAAAATGATTTCAATGTCGAGATACGCGGGGACCTGGTCGTTGGCCGGATAAAAAAACTGAGTCCTCAATTAATGGAGCGGAAGATGCTTCTGCTTGGGCAATTAGTTGCTTTTACAAGGCAGCTCGATGTGCAAATGAGCAGTGATCAGCAAATCCTGAAGTTTTTAAGCAAGTTTGAACAGTTGACAAGGGAAAACGAAACTATAACCATATTGGGGAGGGAAACATCATGAGCGATGAAGAAAAAACGAGTATTCTTATCCTTGATGATGAAGCAATTGTTCTCAAAAGGCTGAGACCTGCACTTGAAAAGGCCGGTTATGAAGTTGAGACGTTTGTTCGAAGTTCGGATGCGTCAAGCCGCATTACGGAGAGACAATTTGATATTGTCATAACCGATCTCAAAATGGAAGGACTCGACGGAATGCAATTCCTGACCCAGGTAAAAGAGCGCTTCCCAAAGACAGAGGTAATTGTCATTACAGGGTTTGCCACGATGGACACCGTAAAAGAATCTTTTCAGAAAGGGGTGCTTGATTTTCTGGCAAAGCCTTTCAAATTAGGTGAAATCCTGGAGACTGTCAAAAAGGCGGAAACTAAGATTAAGCAGGCCGATGATTCTTGAAATAGTAGGCAGATATGGATGATCCAGGCAATTTCTCAAAAAGTTCAGTGGATTTGATAGGCAGGAACTATTAGCCTGGACTGATTGAAAAGTTGTGGATTTTGGTCATCAAGACAGGAGGGTAATGAGCATGATAAAGGCGCTTGTTTCTTTAAACATGGATCTGGCATCCAGTATCGCCCTTAGATACTCTTGCAGATTAGCAGAGATTATTGGCATGAAATTACATACAATGCACGTAGAGGAAGTCGACAAGGAAGGCTACTCTCCGGGCACTGGCTGGGTTCGCAGTACCTGGGAAAAGGGGCTGCTCCAGACCTCACAGGAAGAAATTTTACAGTTGATCAATACTGAAAAGTCGTCATGTCCTTCGTTGGATGCCCCGATAATTCGTATAGGTGAACGCGAGGAAGAATTGTTACATGAAATTGACGATGGATCCTATGATCTTTTTATAGAAGGAGTCCTGCACTCCTTTAACGCTGTAAATTTTTACAAGAAGATTCAATCCAAACTCTACAGGTATGCTTCATGCCCCATTATCATAGTCAAAAATCTGGTCGATTTGAATAGCATTGCTCTTTTATTGGGAGACGATACGGACGTTCGGCCCTTAATTACGAGTATCCTTAAGATATTTACAAAATCGGAGCTGACGGTAGATCTGATCCATTATACATTTCAAAAGTTTAAGGGGTCGGTATTCAGGGAAAAGGTGGATGATTCGAAAACTCCCGGCAGAGAGAATGGAGACAAGGTGCTTGGCAAGGCGGAA
This sequence comes from Deltaproteobacteria bacterium, assembly GCA_021163285.1. GTDB lineage: Bacteria > Desulfobacterota > DSM-4660 > Desulfatiglandales > Desulfatiglandaceae > JAGGXA01. The sequence continues at coordinate 9,545 of JAGGXA010000099.1, forward strand.
ATGATGCTTTCAGAAATGGGATGTTATCCAAAGGATAGCTGGGTCATACAGGATAGTCCAAAAAAAATAGCTGACTTCCTTGGAGGTTATGGATTGGTAGCGGCCTATATTCCCAGCCATTCAGGCATGAAAAACAGGCTAATAGAATTGTTAAGCCAAGTGCCTTCGGCAACCCTTCTGTGCAGAAGATAGAAGATCCAAGCTGATACGCAGTGAAACTTATTTTTCTATGGAGGTTGACATGAGAATACTTGTTGCAGTGGATCAAAATCCTTACAGCGCCCACACGGTTGGAGAGGTGGCAAAACTTGCTGCAAACACTTGGGCGAATGTCAGCCTTTTGGGGGTGCAATCCAAACGTGTCCCCAAAAACGAAGGGTCGGACGCAAAGACGCGCTCTTGGAAAACTGACGGCCCTTTGCCCAATGTACTGTCTGCCTACCGAGATAATTTTCTCAGTTATTTTAAAGAGGAAGACTGCCCTTATACGGAGCGTGAATTCGGCTACAAGATGATTGAACTCAGGAAGGGCCTGTGGGAAGAGCTGTATGTGTGTAAAAGCGCTAAAAAGAACTTTCGTGCACTTATCCGGATCGGTAATCCGGTCAAAGAAATCCTGGCCGAGGCCAAGGAAGAGGAAACGGACCTTATTGTTTTGGGGTGCGATACTTCACAGGGCTGTAGTTGGGAAAATAATATGGCTGTTCCCCAAAAAGTGGCAAATGATGCTGCCTGCTCCGTGTTGGTCGCCAAGAAAGAAAAAAAGGTGGAGAGAATAGTTTGCTGCCTTGATCATGACAGAGTTAGCCAGCAATCCCTTGAGATGATCAATCAACTGGTAACGCTTCATAGTGCAAAACTTACGATTGTCGGCTTTGCGGAGAGCGAGGGGATTAAGACACGGGTTGAAAAGAAGCTAGACAATGTCCTGAGATATTATCACGAACGGGATATCGAACCGTGGATCGAAATTGCAGAACTCTCCTCGTTGGATACCTTTATCGCACAGGAAGCTCAATGGGGTCTTATGGCCCTGTGGATGGGGAAAATGTCCATCCTTGAAAAGGCCCTCCCCAAGAGCAAAGTGAAAAAATTAATCAAAGGCAGCGAGTCATCAGTGCTGATACTCAGATAATCCTGAGGGTCTATTGTATTATCTACAGCCAATCTTGTAAACAATGAATTGTCGGTAAACAATATAACTTTTAAAATACAATTTGATGATACTCTATGCAAGGTCATGGGCCATCATCAAAACCTGTAACAGATTTTTTTAAATCTTTACATCAACGCTATTGAGATCATGCCTCATGGATGTGATTTGACGGTCATCGGAATCTCGCAAGCTCGCTTACCTTCGAGGGTAATTTTTTGAGCATAACGCAGAGTTTGGGAAAAAGGGCATAATCGATCCATTTTTCACCACTAAAAAAATCGGCAAAGGGATGGAATTGGGACTTTCGGTCAGTTTCGGAATCGTTGAAAAGCACCATGGCTCAATCGTTGCGGAAAGCGAGGAGGGAAGAGTCGCAACCGTCATCGTCTTTCTGCCTGTTGCAGAAGATCCATAGGATTGTAAATTGAAGAATACTTTTTTATACAGCGCCGTGGGCCGTATATCACACTCCTTTAGTGATGGTGGGCCCATTAGAAATGACTTGATTTCTCTTTCCCTGTGCTGACAGCAGAAGGTATTGTCGTTACCGGCAATGTAACGGTGAAGGTTGTTCCTGACCCCTCTGCGCTGCTCACACGAATACGACCTCCATGTTTGGTGATAATACCCTGTGAAACGCTAAGACCCAGTCCTGTCCCCTTTCCCTTAATTTTGGTCGTGAAAAACGGATCGAAAATAGAGGGTAGAATATGCTCAGGAATACCGGCTCCAAAATCAATGACTTTTACCGCCAAATAGTTGGGTTCGTCAGCAGGCAAAACCATCACCTGGATTTTCCCCCCCTTGGATGAGGCGTCAATGGCGTTCAGGATAAGATTTAAGAAGACCTGCTCAAGTTGCTGGATGTCGCCATGGATACGGGGGAGATTTTCGGAGGACTGAAACTCGATTTTTATGCCTGAAAGTTTTATCTGGTTGGATGCCAGCCTAATGGTTTTCTCCAAAAGATGATCCAGTTTCAACGGTTCCAACTGAGAGCTGCTTTCTCGGGTAAAGTCCAGCAGATTACTTATGATTTTTTTTGAACGGTCGGCCTCGCTGATTAAATCGCTTATCATGTCCTTACGTTCCTCATCCGGCAGTTCTTCGTAATCTTCGAGAAGCATGTGAGCCGTGATGGTAATGTTGTTCAAAGGGTTGTTCAGTTCATGGGCGACACCGGATGTAAGAGTTCCCACTGCGCGCATCTTGTGAGACTGGATAAGCACGCCTCCCCGTTTCTCCAGCTCCAGGATCATTTGGTTGATTGCCAGGGCAACGTCAGTGAATTCATCACGAAATCGCTGCATCGGCATAAGGGGAGTGAAATCTCCAGCGGCGATACGCTGGGCGTATTCAGCAAACCGTTTTATATGATTCATGATTCGGCTGCCCAGAAAATAGGCATAAGACGCCAGAAAGATGATTAGAAAGACAAGCGAAAAGAGATGGATGTAGCGTGAGCGCAGTAAGGCCTTGGACACATAGTACCTTTCTCTGTTCATCAATTCGTGGGCGGAAGAAACCATCTCATGGCCGTGTCTTCGCAATTCAAGCTCTATTTTTTTCTTTTCACGCTCAAAGTCCGGACGGCTTGCCTGGTCCTGTCTTAATTCTGCTAGACGCTCCAGAAGCCCTTTATATCGCTCTATGTTGGCAAGCGCAACATTTTCAGTATCCTTGCCCAGTATGCTTATCACTTCTTCGGAATTACTATCGAATATCTCCTTTGCCTTATAGACGTTTTCAAGCGCATCATTCAGGTTGGTGCCATACAGGAAGAAGTTTTTTTCAAAACGCCGGGCTTGCTGAATTTCCATGGCATAACCATTTATGATCTCCAGGAATTGAAGTCGGTCTTCTACCTGATACATTGTGATGATGAGTGCAGTGGCAATACTCAATACGAATATAAATATCAGGAAAAATCCAAGGTATATCTGCAACCTCAGGCTGAAACGGCGGCGGGACAAAAAGGCCTGTCTGGCCGAATCTATTGCCTTTATTCTGCTGAAATGTCTGTCAAGAGTTGTTGATGCCGAAGCCTGGTCTGAACTGTCAGATGCCTTTTTTGATGTCATTTCTTCTCCAGGGAACCTTATACGCCATCCGCCGCCGGGATGTCAAAATCGACAGGTGAACCAAGGGCCTCGGCAGCTTTTGCAATAACTTTCCTCAGGTCATTGGGCTGAAATGGCTTTGCGATAAAGTCAAAGGCGCCCTTTTCCATGGCCTCCCTGGCCAGGGACATCATTGCATATCCTGTAATCATGATAACCTTTGTACGAGATGACTTGTCGCGGACATGCTCCAGTATCTGCATACCGTCTATTTCATCCATACGGATATCAGTAACCACTATGTCAAATTCCTTTTGCCCGATACGTTCCAGGGCTTTCTTGGGGTCCTGGAACACCTCAACCTCACATCCGTTCTTGGACAAGGCAGGTTTAAGTCTTTTCCCCACTATAGGTTCATCATCCAGTAGCAGGACTTCAAGCTTGTCTGACATGATTATATCCTCCTGTTGTTTATTTAAACCTTAACGTTACATAAAATTTGAGTTCAAAACCCAGCAATTCCCGACACATTTTTAGTTTCCAAGATGAATTATTATGTTTTCTTATTACTATCTGCTTTTACAGATGTTCAGCGCTAATATTATTAACACAGGAGGCTGTCCGAGAATGCCCTTTTTCCCCAACCCTGCGTTATGCTCAAAAAAATATCCTCGTAGGTAAGCGATCTTGCGAGACTCCGATATCAACTATATGTCTGCGGTAATTTTTTGAGCAAGCCTTGATTTTGAAAAAAATTGCTATTCTCGGACAGCTTCCTATAAGCCCTCTAAATACCATTGAAAATGCAATATATATTACGAAATGTTAAATACACCTAATTGATCTTGTAAGACTTAAAGGGTCGTCGGGAATTGCTGTTCAAGACCTTATAACCTTATAGATTGGGCAGTCCCTTAGGGACGAGGACGAAATAACATCCCCAAGGGGAAGTTAATTTGTCCTCGTTCCTTACCTGCCGCTTTCAGCGGCCTCCCGGAAAATATCCTTGATAATATGAACTTCTACGTGATGAACACCGGAAATATTTCCAACCAGCTCTTTGACTGCCGAAATCTTTCTGCTCTTCTCGCGTTTGAGAGCCTTGATTTCCACCACTACAGCGCTGCCTCTGGCTTGAACCATGGCATTAGGAAAGTCTTTTAAAAGCGCCACGCGCACCCTCCCAGTCAACTCCCTTTCCCTCATACATTCCATCGAATATGTCATTGGCTTGAACTTTCTGTAACCCGTTGCAGTTACAAGCATACTCACGGCTTCTCCAGGGTCTATCTGGCTGATATTGATGGACATATCATAGAAAGAAGGGTCAGTTTCGTCCCGGCCGAATGCCTCAAGGGACCAGCGCTTACGCTGTTTTTCCTTACGCCGGACGATCTTTTTTGCCTTTTCCCGAGAAACCCTCTCTTGTTTTGCTATTATTCCGGCCCTTGCTTCTCGGCCCTCAAAGAGGCGGACCTTGAGTACATGCGATATGCCAAGTAGATACAAATGGGCGGCCAGGCCGTGACAAACAACGTTATCATCCAGCAATATACCAAGAACGACCTCCTGGATATAGATAAGATATCGTTTCCATGCCTTTGAAGACATTCCCATGAATGACGGAGTTTCATCCAGGGCCTTGATTAAATTTTCCTCAGGGATATCGTGCTTTGCGGCTACCGAACGTAATATCTTCCGGTCCAAACACTTGTATCCCAGGGCTTCCGCCGTTTTTACAGCGATTTCACCGCTCTTTTGATAAGAGTCCGAAGAAAATGCAATAATGGGCATAATGTTATCCTTTTTGTTTAAGTGGGTGGTTTCAGAATACCCGATTTATAAAAAACAACTTATATGGCTTCAGGGGGATAAGGCACTCCTTTATGTACCTCCAGGTTGTTGATACCCTCGATTTTGTTCTCAATTGATTTAACTTTTTGCTTAAATTTATGGCCCGGGCGCTCATCTGTTTTGGTGTATATAATTACATTTCCGTACTCGCTTGTCACTGCCACGTCATAAAACTCATCCACCAGGGCCGCCTTTACCTGGCATGCGATTGCAAGATCGTCCATTTTGTGTTGCGAAACGTCAGTGGTTTTGAACTGTTTCAGGCCGACAGCCTGGCAGATAAAATTCACTGCATCATCAACACTAAATTTATGTATGCGAATCACAAGGTCATAGAGTGTGCTGTCCCAGGGGTCCTTGCCGTAAAGGCTTTTTGTCCACTTACGGCGTTCCTGGTCATCCTTTAGAAGAAGCGAGCGCGCCTCGTTTTTTCCTATGGGTTTACGTTTTATCTCTTCTGCAATGCGGTCTTCCAGATTGATTGTGATCCTTGTTTTGAGTACATGGGGTATTCCTTTTAACAGGATATGACCTGCCAATCCATGATAAACTATGTTATCTGCTTTTACCCGTTGGGTGAGGGCGCTTCTGATATATGCGATATAGACCTGTTTTATATGCTGAAATCTGCCAAGGATAGAAGGCGCGTCATGTATAGCCCTTATTAGTTTTACTTCCGGAATATTAAAGCCTTTGCTTGCGTCCAGGAGCACGTCCCGGCTGATGCAATCATAGCCCAACCTGTTGGCCACTTTCTCCGCTACCTCTTTTCCCTTGCTGTAAGACCTTCTCGATATAGTAATAATTGCCATCATTATTTCTCCTTGTGTTTTTTGAGTTAGAGCCTCGGCAAAAAAAATAATTGCACAATATTTCAACGTATTTTAGTTCGTATGCAAAACACATCCATCTATGCATATTTGTGGATATATGCCGGTGGATGTAACGCGGCAGACGGTCCAAAGGACAGCCTCCTATGAATTATTTTTTGCCGAGGCCCTTATACCCCGTATACCAGATGTATCATTCCTACCATTACCACTATAAAGACAAGGCTGATAACCAGGCCGGCCTTCATGAAATCCACACTTCGGTATCTGCCCGGTCCCATATACAACGCGTTGACCTGATGAGTGGGCAGTATAAAAGAGTTGCTGGTGGCCAAGCCAACCACCAAGGCTGCCATGCGCGGGTCGGTATGGGCTGCTATAGCCATGTTTACCACGAGAGGCACCAGGAGTACGGTGGCCCCTACGTTGGAGATGACCAGGGTAAATATCGTAGATATTATCCCTATCACTGTAAGCAGCATTATAGGTTTCACCACGCCTATGACATTAAGCAGTGAATGGGCGATCCAGGCTGCAGTGCCGGTCTTCTCGGTTGCAATGCCAAGGGGGATTAGTCCGGCAAGCAGAAAGATAGTCCGCCAATCCACAGACTGGTATGCTTCATCGATACTCAGGACTCTGGTGATAATCATACCCAGGGCTCCGGTCATGAGGCAAACGGAGAGCTGGAGTTTGAATACCATGACCATAATCAAGGCCACTGCGAGCCAGAAACCTGCAACCATGGCTTTTTCCGGCCGCATCAGCTCCACGTCCTCCGGAGTGGAAAACAGAAAATTTCTTTCTTTCTGCAGAACCATAAGATTACGCCAGGTCCCATACAAAATGATGACATCTCCCATCTCCAGGATCATATCTCCTATCTCTGCCCGATAAGTTTCTCCTTGACGATAGATGGCGAAAGGTGTAATATCGTAACGTTCCTGCAGATTAACCTGGCTAAGGGTTTTGCCCATATAGGCCGAACGAGGAGCCAAAACCGCCTGCACTATACCTGATGAACTGTCTTCTACAATCTCTTTAAAGGTCTCTAAATGGTCTTTAAAGATCATGCCTTCGTCCTCTGCCATACGTCTCACGTCCTTCTCAGCGCCAAAGACGCCTATATCTATATCTGACCGTATCTGTGTATCCTGACCAGGAGAAAACACCTTGAAATCAGGCACTTCGGTGATTACAGCCACATTGACCAAATAGCGTCTCCTCAGGTCGCCTACAGTCACCGGATCGCGGTAATCGGTAAAGTCATCGGGGGTATGAAGTTCATAGGCCTCTTTCATTATTTGCATGGTGTCCTCTTCGGCTAATTGAGCGCTTTTTTCGTCTATCTTGCTTTCTCCCCTGGGAAGGATAAAACGCCCGAAAAAGATAAAGCAGGTAATTCCGCTTGTCACCAGGGCCAATCCAATCGGTGCTACACTAAATAGTCCGAAAGGCTCCAGTCCGAAAGGCACCAGGAGATCGTTTAACAGGATCAGGGGGCTGGAGCCAACCAGTGTAATGGTGCCGCCAAGGATGGCTGAAAAACCGATGGGCATCAGGAGTTTGCTGATGGGAATATTAATTTTTTTGCTGATCCTTTGTATGGCAGGAAGAAACAGGGCCGCCGCCCCGATGTTTTGCATGAAACTCGATATGCCTGCAACCGTGAGCGAAATGGCAATAATAACGCGGGATTGGCTATTCCCCGCGATACGAACAATAGGACCGACAAAGCGGGTGATCAAGCCGGTTTTGTCGAGTCCTGCCCCTATGATGATTACCGCAATTATTGAGATAACCGCATTGCTGCTCATTCCGATGAAGGCTTCCCTGGGTGTGACCAGGTGCAGGAGGGGCAGGGTTACCATCATCAGAATAGCCACTACATCCACCCTTACCCACTCAACAATGAAGAGAAAGACGGCAATTGCAATCATTGCCATTACCAGGATCATTTCAGAAGTTAATTGTTCCATATACAGGCTCCCTTACAGATTTTGTTTTACCCACAATTATATAAATTATTTAAAATCAGGTCCGGAATAGCCCGTTTTATTCCTGAGGGCTTTCCAGTTGCTCTTTGCTGCTCACCGTTAACAGAGGACATTCCAGGTTACCGGCAACCTTCCTTATCCAATGGTTCTGCGGAAACCGGCCGATTTCAGGGAGATTTGCGCTGCTGCCCCATATAAGTGCCTGAAAAGGCGGTTTCTCGGCAAGAAACTTGAGAAATTCTTCTGCTGGATGCCCAATGCGCAACGCAGTGCTTATGACAATCCCTTCTTTTAAGAACCTGCCGGTTATTTTACTTAGTAATTTTCTCATTTGTTCCTCAATGTGAGTGATGGCACTTCTTTTGGAACCTATATATGAACGATCCATAAAGGCCATTTCGACAAGCATAAGAAGAGTGATATCGGAATCCATGCGCAAAGCCAACTCACGCGTGTATGTGAGTGAATCGTTGCAGACCTTCTCGTTTTCAAATACCACCAGAATTCTTTGGAACATGGTTTTGCATTGCCTCCTGAAACAGGATAATAAAGCAAAATTTGTACCGGAAGCATACTGCCATGTAACAGCTTGAAATAATATCTAAATTTATTTTTCGATGAAAGAGAAGGAAAAGATATGTTGCATAATGAAACTGGATCAAGCACTTAAACCATCCAGACGGAGCTGTCAGGCAGGAGGATCAATTTGTTGCACAAACGAACATGCTCGTTGCGATAACAAACGATTACTCTAAATTATACTTCTTGATTTTACGCCACAGAGAAACGCGGTCTATGCCAAGGATTTCGGCAGCCTGTGTACGTGCCCCGCCTGAGATCTTTAAGATATGACGGATGTAGTCCTGCTCCAATTCTTCGAGACTCAAGAGGGCGCTATCAGGCCTTTGATAGGAATAAAGCTCCAGAGAGGCAAGATCGGGAGGCAGATCACTTACCTTAATGGTGTTCCCCTGGCACACAGCCACGGCGCGTTCGATAATATTCTCCAATTCCCGTACGTTTCCGGGGAATGTGTAATTTTCCAGAAGGGCAAGGGCATCTCTCGAAATAGCCGTAATATTCTTATTCATGCGGCGCAGGAATTTCTCCAGCATATAATAGGCTAGCAAGGGAATATCCTGTTTGCGTTCGCTGAGCCGTGGCATAATGACGTTTACCACATTGAGGCGAAAATAGAGATCCTGTCGGAAGACCCCCTCTCTCATTGCAGCTTTTAGATCTTTGCCCGTGGCTGCAATAATTCTGACATCCAGAGAGATGGGCCGGGTGCCGCCTACCCTGAGAAATTCCCGCTCCTGGATTACACGAAGCAGTTTGATTTGCATGGAGACAGGCATATCTCCAATCTCATCCAGGAATACGGTCCCGCTGTTTGCCACTTCCAGCAGCCCTTGCTTACGGCTGGTCGCTCCCGTAAATGCCTCTTTTTCGTGTCCGAAGATCTCGTTTGCAATGAGTTCTTCGCTAAAAGCCCCACAATTAAATGCAACGAAAGGTCCTTCTGCCCGGTGGCTTTGGTAATGTATGGCCCTTGCTGCCAGCTCCTTGCCGGTACCTGATTCACCTGTGATGAGTACGTTTGAGCCGGAAGGGGCAATCTGACGGATCGCTTCCTCGACCTGGACAATTTTAGGACTCTTTCCGATAATCACAGGATATGTCCCGGCAGACCTCGGGTTTTTCTCTTGAAGAGCAGCGCTATCTTCCTTCAATAACTTCTGTTTAAGGGCCTGCCTGACTAAAGCAAGCATCTTATCCGGGGTGAAAGGTTTTGACAGATAAAAAAATGCGCCCTGTCTGGTGGCATTAATAGCGCCGTCGAGGCTGGCATAGCCTGTTATAAGAATTACCTCAATGGAAGGGTTCAAGAGCTTGACCTTATTTAGCAAAGAGATGCCGTCAAGGTAGGGCATTTTGAGATCGGTGATAATGAGGTCGCAGTGTTTCTCTTCCAGCTTTTTCAGAGCGCGCAAGGGGTTGCTAAAGGTCGAAACCGTGTGTATGTCCTTTTCAAGGATGCGGCGAAGGTTTTTAAGCGCAATTTTATCGTCATCAACCACAAAAATATGGCTTGAGTTTTTCCCCCGGTCATTCTGTCGGTCTTGTCTCATGGCAGGTTTTTGAAGAGTAATGGGGCCAAGTCTACGTTTGACCCTTTTTAATTTTGAATAAGAGTCAAACGTAGACTTGACCCCATTTTGCACTCTCAATTATATTTGCAACGCATAATCAATATTACATATTTTTGTATCCTATACAAATTCCGTGGTAATGGGCAGTCTGCCAGATTATAACTATGCGTAAATAAAGCCTTTTTGTAAATTGAAAATGAGTTTTACCACGGTTTTTGGATAGGATGCAAATAGTGCATCAATTGATTAAACACCATCTCAGGATTATCTGCTGACAATCTACTTATTATTGCAAATTTTGTTCTCATAATCACCGATATTCTGTGTTATCTATTATGTGTCCTTTACAATTAAAGTTACCGGTAAAATTGATCTCTGTACTTACTCCCTTTGTCAAGACAAAATTTGAGGGTGTATTTGGTGCACAGCTGCCTGATTGTGTTGGAGCGGGGGGTAAGTACAGTCGTCAACATTTTCTGTAAGCTCATGATTGCCTTGAAGTAAAGTTTTCTTTTTTAAAACATCTTTAACTGTCTCTTCTGAAATTTTATATAATTTTCCTCTTCTTTTTGCATAACGCGAAAATTTTATTTTCATTTGGTATAATCTTCTTGTTTGTTAATTTTGCCTAACGAGACTGTCGAAAAACGATCTTTGAAGTTATTCCTTTTGCCCTCAAAATTTCCTGCCGGGAGAACGAATTTATTCAGATGAAAAATTGATGTTGAGCACCTTCAAAAAATGGGGCAAGGGGA
>JAGGXA010000139.1 GCA_021163285.1 Deltaproteobacteria bacterium
AAAGAGCCGCAATCGTTGATTATTTCAGAGATGAAGCAATCATTATGATAGCCACTGAAGCAGCCGCGGAAGGACTCAACCTGCAGTTCTGTTCACTGGTTGTCAATTATGACCTTCCGTGGAACCCCCAGCGTATCGAGCAGCGAATCGGCAGATGTCACCGGTACGGCCAGAAATATGATGTCGTGGTTGTCAACTTCCTCAATAAAAAGAACGCTGCGGATCAGCGCGTCTATGAACTTCTATCAGAAAAATTCAGGCTTTTCAGCGGTGTGTTCGGGGCGAGTGACGAGGTACTCGGAAGCATTGAATCAGGCGTTGATTTTGAAAAACGTATTGCCCAAATATACCAGAATTGCCGAACACCTGAAGAGATACAGTCCGCATTTGATCAACTCCAAGCAGAACTGGACGAGCAGATAGAAGACCGGTTGAAAACCACACGTCAGAAACTCCTGGAAACCTTTGACGAAGAAGTGCATGAAAAGTTACGTGTCAATCTCCGGAACAGCCGTGAATATTTGAATAAATATGAAAACTGGCTCTGGCAGATTACACGATTTTATCTTGATTCGCATGCAAAATTTGATGGCAGAAAGAACTCATTTACCCTGATTAAAAACCCCTTTCCGAATGAAACAATACATCCCGGGCCATATCGTATCGGAAAGAACATCGAGGATGCCAATATCTATAGAGTTGGTCATCCATTAGCCCAGCGTATTATTGATCAATGCAAAGAAAAGAAATTGCCGGACACTGAGCTTGTTTTCAAATATTCCGATGCACCCGCAAAGATCTCTGTTATAGAGCCCATCATTGGCATGTCTGGCTGGCTGAGCGCCGTGAATATGACAATTACATCCTTTGAAACAGAAGACTATGTGCTGCTTGCCGGTATATGTGATGATGGCGCAGCGCTTGATGAGGAACAGTGCCGGCGTTTGTTTTTCCTTCCCGCTACGCTCTCGCCGTTTGAAAAACGTGATAGTTTAAATAAACCAAAAGAGCAACTGGAACAGATGCTCTTCGCTGAAGAAGCCACTATATTGCGGACTATAGCTGAGCGAAATGCCGATTTCTTTGATACTGAAATGGAGAAGCTGGACAAATGGGCAGAAGATATAAAAAACAGCTTGGAGATCAAACTGAAAGAACTGGACAAGGATATAAAATTCCGCAAGACTGAATCAAAGAAGATTCTCAAGCTTGAGGAAAAGGTAAAAGCACAGCGCGAAATCAAAGAACTGGAAAGAAAACGAAATGAGATGCGCATGAATCTTTATCAGTCACAGGATGAAGTGGAAGATAAAAAGGAAAAGCTTCTTGACGATGTCGAGGCGCGCTTACAGCAAAATATTAAAAAGGAAGAGTTGTTTTTTATCAAATGGAAGGTTATATAAAATGACCAGGCAGTAACCAAGTAGTGACTATGCCTTAAACCGGCAAAGATAAAAGACCTGAGGTAACCGATGCCCAAAAATCAAAGACTAGAACTCACCTGGATAGGAAAGGAAAACCAGCCGAAGCTGGAACCGAGAATCCTGATTGAAGATCCCGAAAAATCCTACGGCGACAAGAACAGCAAAAACATGCTGATATACGGCGACAATCTGCTCGCACTGAAGGCGCTGGAACAGGATTTTGCGGGGAAAATCAAGTGCATCTATATCGATCCGCCATATAGGACAGGAAATGCTTACGAAAAATATGATGATAATTTAGAACATTCTATATGGCTTTCTTTGATATACCCAAGGGTAAACCTGCTGTATAGATTATTAAGGGAAGATGGAGTGCTGTTCGTTAATCTGGATGAAATAGAACATGCATATATGAAAGTGCTTTTAGATTCAATTTTTGGCCGCGCAAATTTTTTAGGAGATCTAATTTGGAAGAAAAGAAAAGGTGGTGGGAATGATGCTAGGTTTTTCGCTTTAGATCACGATTATATTTTAGTTTACGCAAAAAATGCCACAAAAGAAGTCCATGTCCAAAAATGGAGAGTCTCGCAATCAAAAGAATATTTAAAGCGATATAAAGAGATTGATGAAAAGGGCATCAGGTTTTATTGGGATACACTTGCGCGAGATGGATTACAGAATCCAATTCCGGTAAAAATTAAATGCCCCGATGGTGAAATGTTAGAAATTAATTCCCAAAAAGCTGAAGCTACAATATTGCGAGGGTTAGAAAATGGGTCTGTCAGGTTAAGTAAAATTAATGGAAAGTGGTCATTACATCATCGGGTATATATGCCCGAGGGTCAGGTGCTGAGATCAATTTTAACAGATGTCGGTACAAATAAAACAGCAAGAGATGAAATGTCTGAAATTTTTGGAGATAAAAAAGCCTTTGATTATCCCAAGCCGGAAACTTTAATATGCAAGATTATTGAGCTTTGTACAAACGAAAATGACCTCGTCCTCGATTCTTTCCTCGGCTCTGGCACAACCGCCGCCGTCGCCCATAAAATGGGCCGTAGGTGGATAGGTATCGAACTTGGTGAGCATTGCCACACCCATTGCCTTCCGCGTTTGAAAAAGGTGGTTGATGGAACGGACCAGGGCGGGATCTCAAAATCAGTAAAGTGGAAAGGTGGCGGGGGATTCAAATATTACTATCTCGCTCCCAGTCTGCTCAAGGAAGACAAACACGGCAACTGGGTGATTGACGAACGATACAATGCGGACATGCTGTCGGCGGCCATGGCAAAGCACGAGGGATTCAAATATAATCCCGATGAAGAGATCTACTGGAAACAGGGTCAATCAACGGAAAAAGACTTTATCTTTACTACTACACAGTTTGTCACCGTCGAGACTCTGGACAAAATCAAAGAGGAAATGAAACCCGGCGAAAGCCTGCTTATTTGCTGTAAGTCGTTCCAGAAAGCCTGTGAAAACCAATATCCAGAAATCACCGTCAGGAAAATACCGGGGATGCTGCTTGGCAGGTGTGAATTTGGCAGGGATGATTACAGTTTTAATATCGTGACCATGCCTGTTGACCCCGATGCGCCTGATTTTGTGCCGCCGGGACCCGGAAAAGAAACAACCGGAAAAAAGAAAAAGAATGCTATGGAACAGGGGAAACTTTTTGATTAGCGTTTGTCGTAATAAAACCGGGAGATAATGACAATGGATCGTATCGCAACTTCCATCAAAAACCGCTTGAGCCTGAGGGCGCCTCAAACAGAAAGTCTGGAAATACTTG
>JAGGXA010000171.1 GCA_021163285.1 Deltaproteobacteria bacterium
GCATCATATTAATGCGTGTTATACAAGCACAACATTTCTGTAATTCGTTGATATTAAAAGCATAATTTTCTTCTTGAAAATAGTTTATGCAGGTTTTAGGTTATATTTTATTTTCTTTCCCATAGGTCCTGTCAATCGCAAGATCCTCTATAGAGGTAGTCTTTTCACCCCTTGCGGCCTTGATTGAATCCACAGACCTTCCGACTATCGACTTTCTTGAGGCATAACTCAAGGCCGTTTGTTCGGTAATCAGACCTTTTTTAAAAAGATCAGATATACACTGATCAAAGGTCATCATTCCAAATGGCTGTCCTCCTTCAATAATTTCATAAAACGTTCTTCCTTCCGCTTCTCCATGTATAATAGATTCCTGAACCCTCAGATTAGTTCCCATAACCTCGAATGCAGCCACACGCTCTCCCCGGGGCCTGGGCAAAAGGCGCTGGCATACGATCCATCTGATAGTATCTGCAAGCCTTATCCGGATCTGTCTTTCCTCCTTCTGGCTAAACATACCGATAATCCTGTTAATTGTCTGACCGGCATCAATCGTATGCACAGTGCTAAGCACAAGATGACCTGTCTCAGCCGCTGAAAGCGCAATCTCAACAGTCTCCCTGTCTCTCATCTCACCCACCAGAATCACCTTCGGGGCCTGCCTGAGAGCTGCTCTCAGGCCAGAGGCAAAGGAGGCAAAATCCACCCCGAGCTCCCGTTGGTTAAAGGTAGCTTTCTTTTGAGAGTGCACATATTCTACGGGATCCTCCAGTGTTACAACGTGAACGGCACGTTTCTCATTTATCTCGTTTAAGACAGCGGCAAGGGAAGTGGTTTTTCCGGTTCCTGTGGCGCCGCTCAACAGGATAATTCCATTCCTTTCTTCAGTCATCTTAAAAAATGCCTGGGGGAGATTTAATTCCTCGATTGTAGGAACTCTTGAGGCGAGTTGTCTCATTACTGTAGAATAACAGCCCTTTTGAGAAAAGATATTCACCCTGAACCTGGCCCTGCCGGCCAATTCATAGGAAGAATCACATGATCCCTCAGTAATGAGCGCCCTTGTCAAACGACGATCCCCATTAATAAGATTAAGAGCCACAATCTCGGCCTGAAAAGGAGTCAGCCTTGTAATGGGCGGATCTAGTGAGACAGGTATTAACTCACCTGAAGATTCTACTTGAAACGGTTTATCAACCGTAATGTTTAGATCTGAAACGTTCTCAAAAGACTCCAACATGGTTGTCAGGATATAATCTATCTGTTGTTTTCTCATTGATTATCCTTTCCAGCGCTTCGTTAGCAACTGAACGAAAAGTCGGTTCAGACACGATTTTGAATGTTTGATTTTAAATGCTGAATTGAGGAAAAGAGCGCCGACATAACCGGAACCAAAAAAAATATCACGAAAACACGAAAATCTGAATGTTATGGTGTTCCGTGAATGTCTTTTAAATTCTCTATCAGAAAAAATGGGGATGTCATTTCGTCCTCGTCCCTAAGGGCCTTTATTATATCAAACTTCAGTAAAATCCGCCGGAGGTTTTTTAAGATATGGCAAAAACTTGGATTTTTCCACAGCCTTTGAATATGCGTTTTCGGCGCTTATTATCTTCTTTTTCAGAAGTTCCATGATGCCATCATCTAAAGTCTGCATGCCGTATTTCTTTCCTGTTTGAAGCATAGAGGGAATCTGAAATGTCTTTGATTCTCTTATAAGGTTTCTCACGGCAGGAGTGGCAATCATTATTTCAACGGCAGCTACCCTCCCTTTTTTGTTAATACATTTAAAAAGGGTCTGCGCTATAACTGCCCTTATGCCATCCGCAAGCGTATTTCTTACTTGCTGCTGCTGATCAACAGGGAAGACCTCAATTATTCGATCAACAGTCTTTGCCGCGCTCTGAGTATGAAGAGTTCCAAAGACAAGGTGCCCGGTAGCAGATGCCTCAATAGCCAGGGATATGGTCTCAAGATCACGCATCTCCCCAACTAATATTATGTCGGGGTCTTCACGCAAAGCGCCCCTGATTGCCGCTGCAAACGACTTGGTATGTATACCGACTTCCCTGTGGTTTATAACGGCCTTATCGCTCTTATGAACAAATTCTATCGGATCCTCCACCGTGAGGATGTGATCTTTCCGGGTATGGTTTGCTTCATGGATAATTGCAGCAAGTGTTGTAGATTTACCACTTCCCGTGGGACCTGTGACAAGCACCAGTCCCCTCGGAAGAGATGCCAGCCTCTTGACAACCGGTGGAAGGCCCAATTGCTCACACGTCAGGATATTTGCAGGAATCTCCCTGAATACTGCGCCTATGCCATTTTTTTGCTGGAAAAAGTTGGCCCTGTATCTGGCGAGTTCAGGTATTTCGTAAGCAAAATCCACGTCCCCTGTTTCCTCAAAAACCTTCATTTTTTGCTCAGGCGCAATTTCGTAAAGCATAGCCTTCAAAAAATCATTATCAAGAACTTTATATTTTACCCTTTCCAGTTCACCTTGAATACGTAAAACAGGTTGCTGTCCCGCCACCAAATGCAGGTCGGATGCCCCCTGTTCATTCATAAGCTTAAAAAAAGCATCTATCTGCGCCATAACTACCTCCTGCACGGTTTCGAGCCGTGCGGTTAGCTTTTTGATCTATTACCTAAATCCTGCAAGCGTCGAGTTTGCCGAAGACCTGCCTGCTGCAGGCAGGTGCAAGGCGGCAAGGGCGCAGACGTACTACGATACTTCAAGCC
>JAGGXA010000220.1 GCA_021163285.1 Deltaproteobacteria bacterium
GGCTTGAAGTATAATAGTACGTCTGCGCCCTTGCCGCCTTGCACCTGCCTGCAGCAGGCAGGTCTTCGGCAAACTCGACGCTTGCAGGATTTAGGTAATATTTAAATGATCGCTATTTAGAGTGAGGGTGTAGCCTATGAATTTCATACTGAGTGTCATTATTTCATTAATTGCGGTTGTCGTGGTAATATTAATTCCCTGGGTGGGTGTTGGAGCATTTGACTTGCGTGTTTTGTTCGGAATTGTTATCCCTTATGCTGCAATATCCATTTTTATTGTCGGGATCGTAGTCAAAGTTTTAGACTGGGGCCGCTCACCGGTTCCTTTCCGTATACCCACGACTGCGGGCCAGGAATGGTCATTCCCCTGGATCAAGACTAACCCTGTTGATAATCCGAAGGGTAAAGGCGGAGTAATTGTCAGGATGCTTTTCGAGGTCCTGCTGTTCAGGTCATTATTCCGCAATACCAGGCTGGAGTACACGTTTAAGGATGGCACTGCCAAGATTGATCATGAATGGGAAAAATGGCTCTGGTTAGCCGCTCTCCTCTTTCACTGGTCTTTCCTCGTTATCTTCTTGAGACATTTCAGGTTCTTTGTCCAACAAATACCAGGTTTTGTGCATCTGCTTGAAAGTCTTGACGGCTTTTTGCAGTTAGGTGTACTCCCAGTAACCGGGTTTGGAGTGCCGGATGTATATCTTACCGATCTTCTTTTACTTATAGCCATTGCCTATCTATTTATAAGAAGGCTCTATATCCCGCACATGCGTTTTATATCGCTTCCTGCAGATTATTTTCCCCTTCTTTTGATTTTCAGCCTCGGTATAAGCGGTGTGCTTATGAGATATTTTATAAGAGTGGATATTACGGTCGTTAAGGAATTCGCTGTCGGATTTTTTAAGTTCAGTCCAAAGGCGCCTGAAGGCATTGGGGTGATTTTTTACATACACCTTTTTATATTATGTGTTTTGATAGCATATTTTCCTTTCAGTAAATTAATGCACTTTGCCGGTGTATTTCTCAGCCCCACCAGAAATCTGTCTAATAACAACCGATTCGTCAGGCATGTGAATCCTTGGGATTACCCTGTTAAAACACATACTTATGAGGAATATGAGGATGAATTCAGAGAGAAAATGGTCGAGGCTGGGTTACCTGTAGACAAACAGATTGAAACAACATAAGTTGCAGAAAAGGAGTAAGCATGGCAGACACACCAAAACCAGATGAACTATCGAAGATAGATCATAAGCCTCCCTTGCTAAGAGGGTGGATGGATATTCCGGTAGATATAAAACCCGGCATATGTTGCTATGGATCAAAGCCAAAAGATCTCGAATATATGAGCATGCCGAATCCGAGGGATTGGAATCCGCTAGAAGATGACTGGAAATTGCCTGAAGACTGGGAAGATATCATTGATAAGGGAATGAAAGACCGTCTTGGCAAATTTCGTTCGTTTAAGCTTTTCATGGATATTTGTGTAAGATGCGGCGCTTGTGCGGATAAATGCCATTTTTTTATCGGTTCCGGTGATCCAAAAAATATGCCTGTAATGAGGGCGGAGCTTATCAGGTCTGTTTACAGGAAGAAGTTTACAGCAGGAGGCAAACTTCTCGGTAAATTGGCCGGCGCAAGAGATTTGACGGAAGATGTGCTGAAAGAGTGGTGGTATTATCTGTACCAGTGTACCGAATGCCGACGCTGCTCCCTGTTTTGTCCATACGGGATCGATATGGCTGAAATTACGATTATGGGAAGGGAGCTCACAAATCTCATCGGCCTCAATATTGACTGGATAGCAGCTCCTGTTGCCAATTGTTACAGGACAGGCAACCACCTTGGTATTCAGCCACATGCATATAAGGATATGCTTGAGTTCTTTACGGACGAAATAGAAGATATAACCGGAATAAAGATGGAACCCGATTTTAACAGGAAGGGAGCCGAGATCCTTTTTATTACGCCATCCGGTGATGTTTTTGCGGACCCAGGCACTTTTACCTGCATGGGTTATATGATGCTTTTTTATTATTTAAAGAGTATGGGGCTTGATATTACCTGGAGTACTTATGCTTCTGAAGGAGGCAATTTTGGTTTTTTTACCTCCCATGAGGTGGCCAAGAGGCTTAATGCAAAGATGTATGCTGAGTCCAAGAGGCTTGGTACAAAGTGGATACTCGGCGGTGAATGCGGTCATATGTGGAGGGTTATTAATCAATATATGGATACCTTTAATGGACCGGCAGACCACCTTGAAAACCCTGTATCTCCTATTACCGGGACAAAGTTTGAAAATGCAAATTCAACAAAGATGGTACATATAGTTGAATTTACTGCCGACTTGATAAAGAATAATAAGTTGAAACTGGATGCAAGCAGGAACGATAATCTGAAGGTAACTTTCCATGATTCATGTAATCCCGCCCGCGGAATGGGTTTTTTTGAAGAACCGAGATATGTAATAAAAAAGGTATGTAATAATTTTTATGAGATGCCGCCAAACACTATCCGGGAGCAGACTTTTTGCTGCGGGAGCGGGGCAGGCTTAAACGCGGGAGAAGATATGGAACTCAGGATGAGAGGGGGCATGCCGCGGGCTAATGCGGTAAAGCATGTTCATGATAAATTTGGTGTGAATATGCTGGCCTGTATATGCGCTATTGACAGGGCGGTTTTCCCGGATCTGATGCGTTACTGGGTTCCAGAGGTAGATGTCACAGGAGTTCATGAACTTGTTGCAAACGCCCTGGTTTTTGAAGGGGAAAAAAAGAGAACGACTAATTTACGTGGAGAACCCCTGCCCGGAATGGAGGATGAAGAGGATGTATGATGGAGGCAAGATCATTATCGGTTTGATTATTGGCATAGGATTCTTTACATCCCCTTTCTTTTTTAATGCAGGAAAGGCTGCCAGGAGGCCGGAACCGGAGCTTACGCAAAAGGCCAAAGATGCAAAAGAATGTGTGCTTGAAACCTCATACATGAAGAGCTCTCATATGAAATTGCTTGATGAATGGCGTCAAACCTTCGTCAGAAATGATGAGAGGTATTTTACGGCCAAGAGCGGTAAAGTCTATTATAAAAGTCTTCAGGGCACTTGTTTGGACTGTCATTCAAATAAATCCAGGTTTTGTGATCAGTGTCATGATTATATGGGTGAGAGTCCTTATTGCTGGGAATGTCATATCGAGCCGAAGGAGAGTAAATAATGGGCGTAGACAGAAGACAATTTTTAAAGATAGCCGGGGTTGCGGCCCTGGCCGGTCTCGGCGGAAAAGCGGCTGTTGATATTCTCGCCCCCGGGGATGTTGAGGCCTCTATGAAAGCCTTGCCTCTGACCGAGGGCAAACGATGGGCCATGGTAATAAATATGCCGGAGCTGAATGATGAAATCATGAATAAATGCATTGCGGCCTGTCATGAAGAACACAACGTACCGGAATTCGGAGATCCAAAGGTGGAAGTTAAATGGCTCTGGAAGGAAGATTATCATCATTCTTTCCCTGACCATCATAATGAGTATATTGATGAAAAGTATGAACATAAATTCCTGCTCCTTGCTTGTAATCATTGTTCAAATCCTCCCTGCTGCAGGGTATGCCCGACACAGGCTACATGGCAGAGAGAGGATGGAATTGTTATGATGGATTGGCACAGGTGCATAGGCTGCAGGTTTTGTATGGCAGCTTGTCCTTATGGGTCAAGGAGCTTTAACTGGGGAGACCCAAGGAAGGCGCCAAAAGATAAAAATCCTGATTTTCCTACCAATATTAATTATCCCACAAGATCAAAAGGGGTGGTGGAAAAATGTACGTTTTGTGATGAGCGGATTTCGAAAGGTCAGTTGCCTGCATGCGTTGAAGCTGCAAATAAATTAAAGAAAAATGTTCTTATCTTCGGAGATCTTGCCGATCCTGATTCGAATGTCAGACAGGTACTCAGTAAGAATTATACAATCAGACGTAAACCGGACTTAGGTACGGAACCAAACATATTTTATATTGTGTGAGGTAGTTATGCTTGACTTGGCGTTAAAAGGTAAACGTGGTTATTGGGGATGGCTGATATTTTTACTGGTCATCATGGGCATAGGGCTCGGATGTTATATATATCAGTTTCAAGAGGGACTGAAAATAACAGGTATGAGCAGGGATGTGTCCTGGGGCTTTTACATTGCCCAGTTTACATATCTTGTTGGAATTGCAGCAGGTGGCGTTATGGTCGCCTTGCCTTGTTATTTACATGATTACAAGGCGTTTGGAAGGATTACCGTCCTTGGTGAGTTTCTCGCTATTGCCGCTGTTGTTATGTGCCTGTTATTTATCTTTGTAGACCTTGGTAATCCGGTAAGGATTATGAATGTGATCATGTATCCGACACCAAATTCCATACTTTTTTGGGACATGATTGTGTTAAACGGTTATCTGTTCCTTAATATATTGATAGGCTGGAACGTATTAAGCGCGGAACGTAAAGGATTGCATCACCCTGGCTGGGTTACGCCCCTTATCTATCTATCAATTCCGTGGGCGTTCAGTATCCATACTGTAACTGCATTTCTGTATGCCGGTCTGCCCGGACGCCACTTCTGGCTCACGGCTATTATGGCAGCTCGCTTTCTTTCATCTGCATTTGCAGCAGGCCCTGCCTTGTTGATCCTGCTTTGCCTGATTGTCAGAAAGGTAAGCAAGTTTGATCCGGGAAAAGAACAAATCAGGACCCTTGGCGGTATTGTTGCCTATGCGATGATAATAAATGTATTTTTTGTTTTACTTGAGTTTTTTACTGCATTTTACAGCCAGATTCCAGGGCATATGCATGGTCTTATCTTCCTGTTTAAAGGTCTTGATGGTCACACGCAACTCGTACCATGGATGTGGACCGCTACGGTATTTGCAGCTCTTGCCCTTATACTTTTGATCATTCCTGCGACAAGAAGAAAGGAAGATACTCTGGCAGTTGCTTGTGTTGCGGTTTTTATAAGCACCTGGATCGATAAAGGCCTGGGACTTGTAATAGCAGGTTTTACACCTAACCCATTTAACAGGGTTTTTGATTATTGGCCTACAATGCCCGAATTATTTATTGCAATTGGAGTATGGGCAACAGGTTTTTTTGTTTTGACTATCCTGTACAAGATAGTAATTTCAGTAAAAGAAGAGATAGCAGCATAATAAAAAATCTGATTATAACGGATTTAGGTGAGGACATATTTATTGTTATTTCCAGGTGTCAGATCTTTGTAAAAGCTGTCAAAAAAGAAATGTCAGCCCGGTAATTTACGCGAGTATTCCCAAAAAGCAACATTATTGACCGTTTAATGGCTATAAATCTTGAAGTTTTAGTTAAATTAACAGGTTGAGCATACAAGCAAATGGATTTCCACTATTGTGGAATATGCTCCTGATGGTATATTAACTCAATTATTTTCTATGTGGAAATAACATGTGTCATGCTGTAATCCATTCAAATTATCAAAAGGGATGTCTCTGCTAAATCCGTTATAATCAGTAAATATCAAATCATTCCGAACTGTTTCTAAAGAGCATTATGTACTGCATGACCAGTTATGAACAATGAAGTTTGGAAAAATAATGCGGAAGAAATAGGGAGTATATCAATTTATCAGAATACAAGTATATCAGCGCACGTGAGAGTTACAGACCATACTCAACTTACGCAAAAAAACTGATGGTTCGCTCTTCATCCCTGTTATCTTTGATATAATCATTTACCATCTCCGTCATTTTATTAATCTCGAACGGTTTTGAGATGGCTCGATACCCATATCTTAATGTTTCCCTGTCAAGTTTCCGTTTTATTCTATCCGCCCCGAGAAAGCCACTAATATAGACCACCCTGACACGGGGATTTTTTTCTCTGATCTTCCCGGCAAGTTCAACTCCGCTCATATTGGGCATAACCACATCAGTAAGCACCAGGTCAGGTTTGAACTTCAGGAAGACCTCATAACCTGTTACACCATCTACTGCGCATCTTACGTCATAGCCTTCGAGCAAGAATATCTCTTTTATGAGGTTCAACACCTCGTTATCATCCTCTACAAGAAGTATTTTCCTTTTATCCTCTTTTGGAGCTCCTTTTCTGATTATCTCAATAATTTCCTGATCTTTCATTTGATGGATAAGACGGTTTACTCTGTTGAGACGCTGTTGTTTTATCTTCGCGCTTTCTCTCATTCCAGGATTCATATCCGGGTGATATACCTTGCTCAAAAGACGATAACTTGACCTTAAATAAGAGAGGGCTGCACTATCACCAAATTCAGAATGAATCTCTCTTGCCCTGGCAATCAAACCGAAATTTTCAAGTTCTTTTTCTAACTCATTATCATTTTTCATTGAATTGACCATTTGTACATCGCATGCGTTGATAAAACGTGCTTTTTTATTTGATGTTCAATGTCAGATGTTCGATATTCAGTATTCAACGTTCGATGTTTAATGTTGAACGTTCATCTTTTAATTTGAAAAGTGGCCAAAATTAAAACCAGCCCCCATTTTCCAACGCCCCGAATGTGCGCAATCAGAGCAAGCAGTGTGGAAACACACGCCCCCTGTCCGTCTCTATCCATCTCTCCCCATCTCGCTTGCCTTTAACGCTTTTGCAGATGCGCGCGGGCAAGGGCTCATAATTTATTGCTTAAGGAACGGGGACAAATTAACTTCCCCAACTATTCATCACATCTTCAGGCCATCCTTGTCCGATCTAAAATTAAAAAAATATTGAAATAGCTCACTATTCCTGCAACTGTTATGCTTATAGATTGAACAAACCTGACCTGAATCTGAGTGCCTGCCTGGGAAAGTTATTTCGTCCTCGTCCCTAAGATAACATTCAACTGCTGTATTGCGGGTTGCCAGTTATTAAAAAAATGATCCCAAAAAAGAGTTTGTGCAAGTACGAACCTGTTATGTTCCGAACCTGCACGTCTCATTTTTTGATCCCAGGAATCCTGGAGCTCCCGCATCCTTTTCCTCCTTTCATCATCTTCTATGTTATCTATGAATTCATCTATCATCCTCTTCCGTTCCCGCTCAAATGCGAGTCTGTCTTCGACAAATAACCTGTGAAGACTTGCGTGCTTTTGAAGCGATTCGTCTTTCCTTTTTTTCTTCATTTCCTGCTCTTTGAATTTTTCCATAACCAAGATATATAGAAAGAATCATGCCAACATATAAAAGTGGCGGTCTTATCATGTCTTTTCAGTGATTTAATCAATCTTTACCAACATACTTCAAAAGATATGATGTGTAAAAAAATAAC
>JAGGXA010000138.1 GCA_021163285.1 Deltaproteobacteria bacterium
GCCATTACACAATGATTTATTGGACAGACACAAGCAAAAAGATTGATTAAAAAACATATATTGCGTACTGGTATATCATTTCAGGGCAGGCACAGGGGCCTGCCCCTGCGTAGGGGCAACCGCCTGTCGTTGCCCATTAAAAAAATATTACCGATTGAATTTTTTTCTCTCGTTCCCACGCGTGAGTGTGGGAACGAGGTGCGAACATCATGCAAATATCTCATATCTGCCTGTAAAATAAGGATAATTTCCATAATTAGTGTCTATCCATAAATAGGATAGTTTGTTCGAGATCAAGGTGCTCTGAAATTTTAGCCACAGGAATACATTGAGTATTTCGAGGATTAAAATTTTAGCGCAACACAGATATCGGGCAAAATAGACATTTATGGATGGGCACTAATTAGAATTACTGTGCTTGACATAATAAAACCATTATCCTATGTTTTGTCAACAATATGTTTCTAAAAAATATTTGTCTTACGGACTCGGAAAAATTATTTTCTTAATCTTCATTATTCGCTGACTCGTTTTCCGCACCGAGAATGTGAGAAAAAATCCTCATAGGTTTTTTTTATTTCCGCATCCCCATAGATGAATAAGCTGCCAAGGAACGAGGACAAATTAACTTTCCCAACTATGCATCACAGCTTCAGGCCATCTTTGCCCGATCTAAAAGTACAAAAATCTTGAAATAGTTCACTATTCTGCAACTTTTGTACTTTTAGATCGAACAAACCTGGCTTAAATCCTTGCGCCTGCCTGGGGATGTTATTTCGTCCTCGTCCCTAATCCTTCTTGCTCTGATTTTCTCGTTCAGGTGAGGAGGAAATTTTTTTGTTTTTATCAATTTTCCAAATTGTAATTCTCCACGAGGGGTACGAACTTACGGAACCCCCAAATCTTATTAAGGAGAAAGAGCGTTTAAGAATACCAATATTATACGTTCCGGTTCGGGACACAGGAGATCATCATGACAGATTTAGTAGACGTTCCTAAGATAGATTGGATCAGGGACAGGGTCAAAAATTCGCATTATCAGATATCTGAACATGCACTCAGGTTTCTTATGCTCGGAAAGGTATCTGTTAAGGAGATAGAAGATGCAATTCTTAATGGTAAAATAATAGAGATCCACAGGCATCCACAAAGAGGAAACAGTTCCCTTGTGCTGGGATATTCAGGGGAAAAACCTGTCCATGTAATGTGTGCAGACGGGAAGGATGATTCTCTTGAAGTTCTTTTTGCCTATGTTCCATCTTCTCCAATCTGGGATGATCCAAAAAATAGAAGTCAATCAGGAGGCAAACCTATGGAAGAAAAATCAAGAAGGTGTTTTTTTTGCGGCGGCGAGATTAAGGGGATTACAGTCGGCAACTTTGATTACAGACTTGAAGGGAAGCTTTATGTCATCAAAAAAGTTCCTGCCGAGCTATGTGTGCAATGCGGTGAAAAATATATCAGCGCTGAGGCCGCTAAAAGGATTAATGAATTAATAGATGCAGGTAAAACTGTGAAGGCCGAGGAAGTTCAGGTATATGAGTATTAATGATTGGTAAGGAACGAGGACAAATTAACTTTCCCAACTATGCATCACAGCTTCAGGCCATCTTTGCCCGATCTAAAAGCACAAAAATCTTGAAATAGTTCACTATTTTGCAACTTTTGTGCTTTTAGATCGAACAAACCTGACCTGAATCTGCGCGCCTGATTGTGGATGTTGTTTCGTCCTCGTCTTTAACCGGTTATATCAGGCTGTGAGAAACCGTCAGCGGTTATTTTTTTTCAGAGGAAGCAGAAATGAAAGGATTGTACCTGTGTGAAAAATTTTATAATGAGTATGGTGCCGGGATGATAAAAGAGAAGTTCCCGCAATATCAGGAGCGAATAGCTGCAGGTCTGGTGGGAGATGGTTCTGAATGTTATGGTTTTGATGATGAGATATCTAAGGACCACGATTGGGGACCAGGTTTTTGTATGTGGCTCAATATTGAAGATTATAAGGCAATAGGAAGCGCCCTGCAGGTTGAATATGACAGTTTGCCGAAAGTTTTTGATGGTTATGAGCGAATGACGAGCCAGTGGGGACAGGGAAGAACAGGTGTATTTGAGGTTGGAGCATTTTATAGTAAATTCATAGGGATCCCTCATGTTCCCGAATCCATTGAACGGTGGTTGTATTTGCCTGAAAATTATCTTTCAGTATGTACAAATGGGAAGATATTTGTCGATCCCTTGGGGCAATTTTCACAAATCAGAAAAGAATTGCTCGATTTTTATCCAGAGGATGTAAGGCTTGTAAAGATTGCCGCAAGATGTATGTCATCGGCTCAATCCGGCCAGTATAATTATTTACGTTCAATCAGACACAAAGAATATTATGCCGCTCAATATGCTGAAGTTAAATTCTGTAACGATATAATGTCTCTTGTTTTTTTACTGAACAGGTGTTATGCCCCCTTTTATAAATGGAGGCATCGTGCCGTTAAAGACCTTCCTGTTCTCGGTAAATTTATATGGAAAAAGATTGATGAAATGGTTAAGACTCATGATCTTAAAAGAAAAAGTTCAATTATTGAGGAGATAAGCGCCGAGGTGATAGATGAATTTCAAAGGGAAGGTTTAAGCAATTCTGATAGTGATTTTTTACTTGACCATGGACCGGTTATTCACGAAAAGATAAAGAATGAAAACCTGAGAAAGAGAAATGTCTGGGTAGGATAGGAGGCTGTCCGGGAATGCCCTTTTTCCAAAACTCTGTGTTATGCTCAAAAAATTATCCTTGAAATATCGATTGTATGTCTGCGGTAATTTCTTGAACAAGCCTTGACTTTGAAAAAAATTGCTATTCTCAGATAGTCTCCTGATTTGCAGTTATCAGGATTGATGATGTCTGTAATTATCGGTGAGACCCGATCCGGGATCGTTTGACGGAAGGTCTCAGGCAGCAGAGGCAGCAGAGGATTAAATATGAAAGATATATTGATTATCGGCGGGAGTTATTTTGCGGGCAGGGTACTTTTAGAGAAACTTATCCAGGAAAAGGATTATAATATTTTTATTTATAATCGAGGTAATATTCGCCTGAATTGGAAAGAAGTTACGGAATTTGTTGGTGACAGAGATAATGAAGAGCGGATGAAGCAGGTTATACCTGATAAAGAATGGGATGCAGTGATAGATTTTTGTGCATATACCCCCGACCATATCGAAAAGGCCGTTAGATCTGTTCCCGGTAAGCTAAATCATTATATTTTTATAAGTACCACAACTGTTTATCAGGATATCCTTGATTTGCCGATTAAAGAAAACGCCCCAAAACTAACGGACATTCAACCTGAGCTGGGGCCTTATGCTGATTATGGTTTTAACAAGTGGCGATCTGAGTGCAAACTTCAGGAAGAATGTAAAAAAAGGGGGATCCGTTTTACGTCCTTACGACCCGCAATTATCTATGGGAGGTATAACTATGCCCCGAGAGAATCATATTTTTTCGATCTCTTAAGGGATAACAAGCCTGTTATAATACCGGAAAATAAACTGCCTCTTTTCAGTTTTGTCTGGGTTGTGGATGTAGCAAGGATTATCATTAAATGTATTGGGAATGATAAGGTGTTTGATCAGGCATTTAATATCTCCGCTGATGATCTGGTATCATACAGGAGGCTAACTGAAGTGCTTGGAGAAATAAGCGGGAAAAAGCCGGACATTCAGTTAATGAGCATAGATGAGATCAACGAAAAGAGAATTTCGCTGCCCTTTCCTCTTGATAGCCATCTTGTGTACTCAGGCGCACTGATTAAGCGGGTTTTAGACTTTGAGTATACGCCATTTTTGGAAGGAATGCGGGGAACCTATAAATATTATCGGATGGTTCAGAAAAAAATGAAAGAAAAGCAGGGGGAGTAAGGAACGAGGACAAATCAACTTCCCCAACTATGCATCACAGCTTCAGGTCATCTTTGCCCGAGCTAAAAGTGCAAACACCTTGAAACAGCTCGCTATTCCTGCAACTTTTTGGTTTTTAGATCGAACAAACCCGACCTGAATCCGTGCGTCTGCCCGGGGATGTTATTTCGTCCTCGTCCCTAAGGGGTCGCGCAAACATAATTTAACATTTTGGCATCTCATCTAAATATGAGCGCCAATTCTGTAAAGTTATTTTTGCGCGAACCCTAAGAAAACGTAACCGTTCACGGCTGCAATATCTGGCATCCTTCATTTTGAGGTAAAAATATTTGATACTTTTAATGGAACCAAAAATTGTGAATTGCATAAGAGGCTTATAGCCTCTTAAATCAGCAGCAGGATGCCGCTGCCACTTTTTTGCCAAGTGTAAAGTAAAAATGAAAGACGCTCAATAGCTCATAGATTCCCGCGAAAGCGGGAATTAAGATGCCCTGGTGACAAGCATGATACTCCCAAAGGGAATGGTTGTCCTTTTTTGATACCGGAAGATCCCCTCGCTACCTTGTTCCAGTGTGGCAATACCTTTCTCGATGTCTTGCGAACCGCGCAGGTTGACGCAGCGCGTTTCAGAAATATGTTTCAGCTCAGAGTATCGGAACGAGGGTATGAACGGTTACACAACAAGGAATTTTCAAAACAAGCTATTTGCATGATCCAGTTATTTCATCTTTATAAAAACTTCGGCCCCAGCCTTGCCTTAAATGATATCAATCTGAAAATAGATGAGGGAGAATTTGTCTTTATAACCGGTCCAAGCGGCGCAGGAAAGACGACCTTGCTCAGGATGATCTTTGGTGAAGAAAGACCGACAAGTGGTAATATATTGATAAATGGGGTTAATCTGAACAGGATCAAGGGCTCAAAACTTGCCTTGCTTCGGAGGAATATCGGTTTTGTTTTTCAGGATTTTAAATTGTTGCCTAAAAAGACGGTCTTTGAAAATGTGTCTCTTGCACTTGAGGTAACCGGTGAACCTTATCCATTTATCAGGAAAAAGACGCACAGGACTTTGAGGTTGGTTGGGCTGGACCATAAAAAAATATCTTATCCACTACAGTTATCCGGTGGTGAACAGCAAAGGGTGGCAATTGCCAGGGCGATTATTCAGTCACCTTTGATCCTTATTGCAGATGAACCTACAGGCAACCTGGATCCGGACCTTACCCGGGACATAATGGACCTTTTCAGGTGTGTGCATTCAAAGGGAACCACTGTTGTTATTGCTACTCACAACCGTGAATTACTAAAAGAGGGGGCGCAAAGAACGATATTTTTGAATCACGGAAGAGTTGCTGGAGAGAAATGAGATTCAGGTTGTGGTTCTATTTCATTAAAGAGGCACTGGTAAATATTGTTAAGAACCGGGTTGTTCATGTTATCGGTCTTGGCACGATGATTATATCATTATTGATATTTGGTTCTTTTTTGCTATTGTTTGTTAATTTCAATACATGGATTTATGAATGGGGGCAATCTTTGACCATGTCGATATATCTAAATGATGGGATCAGCGATCTTGAAAAGGAAAAAATAGTATTTTATATTCATAAATTACCTTCTGCTGAAGTTAAGCGCTTTATTTCAAAAGAGGAGGCATTGAGGGATTTGAGGCGTGCTTTAGGTTCTCAGGCCGGACTTTTTGAGGGTCTGTCCGTGAACCCGCTTCCTGCTTCTTTTGAGCTGGCCTTTAAAGACCCTGAAGGTAATAAAGTTAATCTCAAGGGAATAAAGCAAAAACTCGAAAAAATGGGGGGAGTTGAGGAAGTCCAGTATAGTGAAGAATGGTTGCGCAGTTTTGAAGGGCTGATAGATTTGTTCAAGCTTATCGGTTTTATTATTGGGGGACTGCTTTTTATGGGAGTTCTCTTTATTGTGACAAATACTATAAAACTGGCTATTTATTCCAGGAGGGATGAGATCGAAATATTAAAACTTGTTGGCGCTACTGACTGGTTTGTCAAGATACCCTTTTTGGTGGAGGGTTTGATCCAGGGGGTTCTAAGCGGAATCCTCGCTATTCTGATGCTTTATTGCGGTTATCTTTTTCTCTCATCAAAAATAATCTGCTTTTTGGGAATTGCCATGTTGAATTTTGTCTTTATCCCTTATGAATATATGATGTTAATATTCCTGATCAGCGTGGCTTTAAGTTTTTTAGGCAGTTTTATTGCAGTAGGCCGTTTTTTTGATATCTAATGCGTCTTTCATAATGGCAATCATTGGCATTGAATATTGTATTTGCTGAAAGAGAACGAGCGGAAAGCACCCTGAATGGGTAAACCAGGAACCTCTTAACGGTTCAAAAAAGTATGGTTTACAAGAAATTAAATATACCGGTTTTTTTTATCATTATCTTTTATTACATCCTGTTAATGCCGTTAATGCCGTTCGCTTCAACTCCTAATCGATCATTCGGAGACGAACATGGGCAAATCAGGAAAATTGAGACCAAGCTCGTGGGTGAAAGAAAGAAGTTGGAGGAATTCAATCTTCAGGAAAAAGAGCTGTTGGCAAGATTATCTGAACTCGAAGAGGAAGTTGCTAAAAAAAGACGAATTGCAGAGACCATGAGACTGAAGATTCGCCATTCCGGGAGAGAAATCAAAAAGTTGGAAAACAGGCTTGACTCTCTTGAGATATCGTTAAAAAAAGTTGAGATTGATGCTTCAAAAAGGTTGGTTGTCCTGTATAAATATGCGAAAAAAGGTTATATAAAGATTGTATCTGATGTCAATGATCTTGCCCATTTATTGCGAAGATTGGTATATGTTAAAGCTATTATGGAAGAAGACCGAAGCATGCTGGCGAGACTTAATGAAAAGGGATTGAAATACAAAAAAGAGATCCTGAGTGTAAAGAAGAGGCTTTGCATTGAAGAGAGAAATTTAAACGGGGAAAACAAATGTCTGTCTTCTATTGAAAAAACGTTAGAGAAAAAAGTCATTCGTCTTATGGATATTCATCAAGAGAAGGTGTTTTATGAGACCGCAGTAAATGAGTTGCAATTTGCAGCTTATGATATAAGACAAACGATAATCGATATAGAAAAAAGAGATACCAGCAAGATAAACCAGACTTCTCATTTCGTAGATTTCAAAGGGAATTTACCTTTTCCTATTGAAGGTAAGATAATTCAGCCGGATAAGGTGCCGGGATATTCAAGACCTAAAATTACAAAGGGTATTTTTTTTGAGAGTTCTTCTGATACTAAAGTAAAAGCTGTTTTTCCCGGACGTGTCGATTTTTCAGGGAAGATTAAGGGCTACGGAGAGGTTGTCATTATTAATCACGGATCAAGATATTTTACCATTTCAGCACACCTTTTTCAGAGAAAAAAGATGAAAGGAGAATTTGTGGATGGGGAGGATGTAATAGGAACAGTGGGATGTGATATCTATTCAATGAATGACATGCTTTATTTTGAAATGAGAAGAGCCGGGAAAATCCTCGATCCACTGAACTGGTTTAAAGCATATTGACGGAAAATCTTATAGCTGTTTGCCGGTGGGGCAATGCTTGCCGGTTAAGACAAAAATGTTTCAGGAGAAAATAATATGTCAGTTTATAAAAAAAGATTGATACTAAATATCATTCTGGTGTCGCTACTGGTATGCGGAGCCCTTTTTCTTAATGGTAACGGCGGAGATGTTGAGGCAGATACTAATGATGTGTATAAGGATATCGAGGTTTTTACTGAAGTATTAAGACAAATAGAAAGAAATTATGTTAAACCTGAGAAATCTCATAAACTGATTTCCGAAGCAATTAAAGGGATGGTACGTGGTCTTGATCCACACTCATCATTTATGACAAAAGAAGAGTATGAAGAATTGATGCTTGAAACAAAGGGAAGTTTTTCAGGCATAGGCATTGAGATTACATTAAAAGATAACATCCTGACGGTTGTTTCTCCTATTGAAGGTACACCCGCATTTAAAGTAGGGATAAAGGCAGGCGACAAGATAATAAAGGTAGAAAATAAATCAACAAAAGATATGACATTGATGGAGGCAGTTAAGTCTATCAGGGGGGCAAAAGGTTCAAAGGTAAACTTGACTGTTTTGCGCAAAGGGGAGCTTAAGCCACTTGTGTTTTCGATCACGCGGGATGTGATACCGTTAATAAGTGTCAGAAATTTTTTATTAACCTCTGATATCTGTTATGTGCGTATTTCAAATTTTCAAAGTAAGACAGCTCATGACCTTTCTGAGGCGCTTGAAGAGATAGAGAAAGGGCATCAATTGAAAGGAATGATCCTGGATTTGAGAAATAATCCGGGTGGTCTGTTATCTCAGGCTATAGAAGTTTCCGATCTGTTCCTCAATTCAGGGATTATAGTTACTACCAAAGGGAGGAATCCTGCTCAAGATATAATAGCTAAGGCCCATAAGAACGCAACAGGAAGGAACTATCCGATTATTGTTCTGGTTAATGGTGGGAGCGCAAGTGCAGCGGAAATTGTCGCAGGCGCTTTGAAGGATAATAAACGAGCTTTAATACTGGGTACGAGAACATTTGGAAAGGGCTCGGTTCAGACTATTATGCGCTTGTCCGATGGTTCCGGACTACGTTTGACTACTGCGTTATATTATACACCAAGTGGAATATCAATCCAGTCGAGCGGTATCGATCCTGA
This sequence comes from Deltaproteobacteria bacterium, assembly GCA_021163285.1. Taxonomy (GTDB): domain Bacteria; phylum Desulfobacterota; class DSM-4660; order Desulfatiglandales; family Desulfatiglandaceae; genus JAGGXA01. Next base: position 8,606 of record JAGGXA010000138.1, read on the forward strand.
TGTAACTCTGGCCTTTGTTTCTCCAGGCGATAAAACAGAAAAAGAGCCCATTCACTTTTTGAGAGAGGAAAACCTGGAGGGTCACATGCTGAACAACAGAGAAACGAATAAGGAAGCGACGGAGAAGGTGTTGGAGGAGAAAAAAGATCAGCGTGCAGCGATGCTTCTTGAAAAAGATAATCAGGTTCGTTATGGTCTGGAGTTGCTCAAGACGTGGGATATTTTTTCAACACTCAAGTCAGAACAGTAATCTGTTCAATAAGTTGGCCTGAAGCTGCGATGCATGGTTGGGGAAGTTAATTTGTTCTCGTTCCTTACCAATTACCTAACCTCACTGGTTATATTTGAAAGCATGCAGTATTGGTTTTATAAAGTGGTTTATAAAGTGTAATGAAAAAAAGAAAGGGCGGAAGCAGCAAGAAAAAGATACCCTCGATATTTTACCTGATTGTATTTATTACATTCCTTGGATCTATTCTTTTATTCAGTCTGTATTTTTATTATTCAAATGCCAGCCATTCTTCCCGGCCTGAGTATGAAGAAATATATGCTTCAGCAAATGGTATTAATGAGGGAATAAAAAAGATTGATTATGCCATTTATGAATCTTTATATCAGAATGGTACCCTGAAAAAAGATGTTCAGTTTTTAGATGTCAAACCAAGATATCAAAATGGTCATGTTTGGGATTTTACAGAGCTTTTGGTCAGATGCCCTGAGAGGCATGCCGTTAAGCATCTCTTGAATCTTATCACCCGGAAACTATCTTTTTGTGGAACGGGTATAATTATTAAAAAGGATAAGACTTCTGATGGTAATGTTATATGCCGGATATATTCAGGAAAACTCTACACCCATAAGATAATATTTACAGCGGATGGTCGTCGTGAGGTCGCGCCGGGGAAAGATCGACCGCGGATAGCAATTATTATTGATGATTTAGGGTATGATCTGGGTTTAGCTGTGTCATTTATTGAGTCGGATATGGAATTAAGCCTTTCGGTCCTGCCTTCCGCCCCATATGCTGAGATTGTTGCCAAACAGGCTGCCCATAGAGGTTGTGACCTCATTTTACACATGCCAATGGAGCCCAAAAATTACCCGATAGTGAATCCCGGTCCTGGTGCGGTATTTTTGTCAATGGACGGGAATGAGATCAGACAGATAATAGATAAGGCCATAAAAGAGGTTCCGGGAGTAAGGGGTGTTAACAATCATATGGGTTCCGCGTTTACGGAGAATCAGAGCAATATGCTGATTTTTTTAGAAGAATTGAAAAAAAGAAATCTTTTTTTTATTGACAGCAGGACAACCAGTGATACGGTTGGGCTAACCTTGGCAAGGAAGATCGGGGTTCCGACTGCCGAGAGGAATGTTTTTTTGGATAACATTCTGACAGGCAAGGCCATAAAGATACAGATAGAACGTCTGTTAAATATAGCAAGACATTCGGGAACCGCAATAGGGATTGGTCACCCTCACAGAGAGACCCTCGAAGCGCTAAAACAATGTTACCCAAAAATAAAAAGGGATTTTGATCTTGTTCCTGTATCCAGGTTGGTAAGCTGAACTTAAATCAAATTTAACTGTTTACAGCCCTCGTTCCAATGTGCTGCTTTGGAACGAGGGCTGCGAAAGGTTGCTATATTTTTTAAACCACGAAGGAGAAATGAATTGAAGGTTCCGTTACTTGATTTAAAAGAACAATATAAAAGGATAAAGGATGAGATAATCAAGGCGGTTATGGAGGTATTTGATTCCCAGCAGTTCATACTTGGGCCTAAGGTCGAGGAACTGGAGGAGGGGATTGCTGCTTATTGCCGGAGCCGTTATGCCGTTGGGGTCTCATCCGGGACTGACGCCTTGTTGATATCTCTGATGATGGAGGATGTGTCTCATGGTGATGTGGTGATAACGACACCTTATACATTTTTTTCAACAGCTGGAGCTATTGTAAGGGTGGGAGCAAGACCTCTTTTTGTTGATATTGATGAAAACTCATATAATATGGACCCGGTTAAGCTTGATGCGACGATTTTGTCATTGGACGAGAAGCAAAAATCAGAGATAAAGGCCATAATACCTGTTCACCTCTATGGTCAGTGTGCGGATATGGAGCAGATCCTTGATATAGCAGAGAAGAACAACCTGATTGTTATAGAAGATGCCGCACAGGCAATAGGCGCTGAATACCAGTTTCGTGACGGAGCTGTAAAAAGGGCCGGTTCTATGGGTACATACGGATGTTTTTCCTTTTTTCCTTCCAAAAACATGGGAGCTTTTGGCGATGGTGGAGTAGTTACAACTGATGACCCTGAAATATATGAACTTTTAAAAAAAATGCGTGTCCATGGTTCAGGCTCAGAGTATTATCATAACATTGTCGGAGGAAATTTCAGGCTTGATGCTATTCAGGCGGCAGTATTGCTTGTAAAACTTAAATATCTTGATGACTGGACGAAAAAAAGAAGAGAAAATGCAGCTCTTTACAGGAGATTGTTTCAGGAAAAAGGTGTTAAAGGCGTTTCCTTGCCCAAAGAATTAGAGAGAAGACATATTTATAACCAATTTGTGATTAGAATCAGCAATCGCAGGGATGAATTAAAGGATTATCTGATTAAGGGGGGGATTGGCTGCGCAATCTATTACCCGGTGCCTCTACACATGCAAGCCTGTTTTATATATCTTGGATACGGACCCGATGATTTTCCAGTTTCATTAGAAGCTGCAGAAAATACACTCGCTCTTCCGGTATATCCTGAACTAAGTCATGAACAGATCGAGTATGTTGTAGATATGATAGATAAATTTATGAAGTAAGCGTTGTGGTAATTTTCTTAAAAAAAGATGAGAAATATGTTGACATCTTTTAGCTTTAAATGTATTATTAATTTTTTAGGTTGGAAGGGGGGGTAAAAAAAAGAAATAAAAAAAGTCTTGACATTCTTGACATCAAAAGGTACAATAATTTTTTTTTGATGTTGAAGGAATGAGGTTTGAAAAAAGTAATAAAAAGCTTGACACTGACCGCGATATAAAATATTATAAGTGTTAGTATTTGCTCTTTGAAAACTAAATAGTGATGTTGTGCAGGTCTCGAAGAAAAGAAGTAAAAAGTGAAAAAAGGGTCTCATAACCCTTCATTATATTTTAAGTGGAGAGTTTGATCCTGGCTCAGAATGAACGCTGGTGGCGTGCCTAACACATGCAAGTCGAACGAGAAACCTCGAGCTTGCTCGAGGAAGTAAAGTGGCGAACGGGTGAGTAACGCGTGGGTAACCTGCCCTTGAATTTGGGATAACCTGCCGAAAGGCAGACTAATACCGGATAAAGTCCTTATGGCTTTGGCTTTAAGGATGAAAGATGACCTCTTCATGAAAGTTGTCGTTCAGGGAGGGGCCCGCGTACCATTAGCTTGTTGGTATGGTAACGGCTTACCAAGGCTACGATGGTTAGCTGGTCTGAGAGGATGATCAGC
>JAGGXA010000175.1 GCA_021163285.1 Deltaproteobacteria bacterium
CCTTTATGGCCGCATCAAATTAATGCGTGTTATATACAAGCACAACATTTCTGTAATTCGTTGAAATTAAAAGCGTAATTTTCTTCTTGAAAATAGTTTATTCAGGTTTTAGGTGATAGATGGTTTTCGTTAAAGGCGCTACTTAACTGTCGCGGTAAAGCTGCCTGCCGCATAGCTTTTTAACTTATCGGGCATACAAAGATATATTTTGCCCGGAATCTTACCGTTCTTAATGGTTTCAAATTCAAGATGCATTGAATATTCTTTCGTAAACATATCGGTATTGGGGATCTTGCCGGAATCAGGCATCCATTTAATATGAATGTGGGGTACACCGAATCCCGTTATTCTCTTAACGTCAAAGCTCTTTCCTTCCACAGTCTCTCCCTTTTTTAAAAAAAGGAAAATCATTACGGCATGTTCAGGGAAAAAGTCCTTACCATCTCGAATGGTAAGTATCCCGTTTTCCAGCTTGACCTTATCTGCTGTGAACTCCTCCCCATGAATCATTCCCTTTAATCCTGATTCAGGTATTTTCACGTTCGTGAGGTCTTCTTTCCAACCTGTTTCCCGTTCTAATGAACTTACGGTTTTATCATCTTTTTCAGTTTTTCTCAAATAGTCAGAAGCGTTCTTGCTTCCCAGGCTTACAGCTTTTTTGAAATCAGAATTTGATTTTTCCTCTTCGCCTTTTGCGTGATAAGCAATGGCACGATTATAGTAAATATCCCCGTCATCAGGTTTAATTTTCAAGGCATCAGTATAATCCTCGATTGCGAGATCGATCCTGCCAAGCTGGTAATTGGCATTACCCTTGTTACAAAAAGCATCAACATCAAGCGGTGTCAGTTCCGATGCTGTTTCAAAATCTTTTACGGCAAGCATAAAATCTCCCCTCTTCACATGAATAAGCCCGCGGTTATAATATGCCTTTCCCAGTTTATTATCGATCTCAATGGCCCGGGTATAATCTTTTACAGCCTGATCAAGATTACCTTTTGACGCATAAAACCAGGCCCTGTTAAAGAAAGCATCCGTATTATTGCCATCCATTTTAATCAGGTCATCAAGTCTTTTGATCTCCATCTCGTAATTAATAGCCTCTTTTTGAGGTTTCTCATCAGGTAATGAGGCTGCTGGAGCTTCCTTCTTTATCCGGTCTGTCATTTTTATTAAAATCTTTCTCTTCTGAATGCTTTCTCTTTTCATCTGCCTGAAATTGTCAAATTGAACAGTTCCCATTGAACCGGACTTGAATTTGTCCTTTAAAGACCAGGTCATAACAGAAATGCCGATGATGACAAAGATGGGCAAGAACAGAAAGATGATAAGGAGCAAAAAATTTGTCTTAACACGCGGGGAGTGCTTAACTTCCGTTCCATCACCTACAACAAGGCCCTGAACTTGCCACCTGTACAGCATGCACATGTGCCATGGTGCAAAGAGGTTCAAGGTTATTGGATTCAGGATACATCCTGCCAATGATATCTTGAAAAATCCACCGAACCCACCTCCAAAGGAAGTCCGCTCATCTCCATACTTCGTATGTTCCTCCTTCCATGCAAAAAACCTGTACATACCCACTATAGAATAAATACCAAGGCTCAAAATGGGAAGAATTAACAGATGTATCAGGTAAAAAACAAAGAAATCTCCTCCCCTGCCTGTAAACCTGCTCTGTTTTTCCCCCACAAAAGTATTCCGGACTCTCCAGTCACAAACCTTGCAAATAGCCCATGGCCCGTAAAGGCCGAGGGTAACTATAGTCAAAATAAGATTTACAACGAGGATTACCAAAAAATCGCTGCCCCTGCCTTTGAAAACCACCTTTTTACCATTTATGGTTGTATGAGATGCCTTGAGTCTCAACAATCTTGCCAGAGCCCAGGGTAAATAAATTCCAAAAGTGATTGCAGTCAGCAAAAACATGTGGATAAATACAGTAGGAAAGTACTGCCCGCCAGTACCGTTAAATTCACAATTGCCTTTGCCCATTATCATCCTCCTCACCATCCATCTTTGATTCCCTTAAATAAGAGTTCCCGTTATTCTTGAAATTTTTATAAAATTTGAAAATTCCGGTTTCTTCATAGTCGATTTCCTTATATAGGAATACTGTCAAAGCTGAATATCCGGGCTCCAGGACAGCTAAAAAAGATAGGAGAATGAGTCGAAATAATAAATTGTCCCCTTCCTCTCCTGACTGTCTTTAATAGCATCTTTAAAAAAATTTTCAGCCCTAAACAAAAAACCCTTTTTAATAGCCCTATTTTCCTTAACACCTTCAAGTGAAATAAAATCATAGAGTCGTGTTTCATATGGGTTAGGAACGGGAAACAAATAACTTGAACAAAAATTAACAGGATCTTTTGTTACATTCAAGGCACGAGGAGCGAGCATAAGGGGTTATGTGATCGACGAGCAACGAAGAAGACGCTAAAAAAACATTAATTGTTCAAGTTATTTATTGTACCTAAATCCTGCAAGCGTCAAGTTTGCCGAAGACCTGCCTGCTGCAGGCAGGTGCAAGGCGGCAAGGGCGGCAGACGTACTACGATACTTCAAGTCC
>JAGGXA010000112.1 GCA_021163285.1 Deltaproteobacteria bacterium
CGTTTCTTCTGCCGTTTGGTATTGTCCGGGCGGTATTTAGAGGCAAATATCTTCACTATTTGAAAAAGGCCCTGGATCGGAACGAACTGTTTCTGCCCGATGGCATGCGGTTGCAGCAGGCACGAAAGGCGAAAAAAACCTGCGGGGCCACAGAATTCAATGCCCGGAGCACGCTCTCTCCGCCTTCGATCAACGCTTGCAGATTTTAAGTTATATTTGCGCGAGCCCTAAACACCTGATTTTCGCCATGTGTTGCCAGAGGCTATGATATGTAACCTATTGAAATTTTATTTCCCACTTTTCCTCAAACCCCATAGCCATGCAGCAATAGATAAACTCCAGGAAAGCCGACTTTTCAAGCCTTATTTTCTCACTTGGCAGCCTGTTTTTATACAAGATGAACCTGTCGTATTTTCCGGATACCGCTGCTGCGAGGTGTGCGCCGTAAGCGGTAAATATTTCCGCAAGGCAGCTTTCCGGCAGTATCCGCTGGATAAACTTGTCCCGCAGATGCACGAGAGCGGCCGCAGCCGCTACGGTTATGGGATCAGAATCAATGCAATTGAAATTGTCCGTTAAAAGCACAGCCTGCTCCCTGGAAAGAAATATGGACATCCCTTCCTGCACGGCCTTTGCATCCGCATCAAACCTCTCAATGTGCTTCAGTACGGATTTACGGCTTAAAGGTGTCATTCCATTTTGAAGCTCCAAAGCGCCGGCCACCGCCATTTTTACAGTCCTGCCGATCAATTCACCGAGTTTTGTATGTTTGCCGGCTCCGGTAAGAGGTATTTCACTTGTCAGGCGGGATGCTACCGCTATCTGGTCTGTACCGGTACCGGTGGCAAGACCGTCCGAATAGCAGGAATTAACGTTCAGATCCTGAAGAGCCACAGTTTTGGCTTCAGTGGCCATCATAACAGACCGAACCATGGCGCCCTGAGTTAACTCCTTGTTAATACAAAGGATAATATTAATTGTGCCGCATGGTTCTTTTGCCTCTATACCAGTTGATTCAAATTTACCACCCATTTCGTATAAAGACGCAGGATCTCCAGCTCGACCGGCATTGGTTTCTACGCCGCCCGTACAAATCGTTACCACTTCAAGGTCACGAAATGTTTCCGCTTTAATTGTCGCACAATTCATATTAGCGGCGGTGCCGAGGGATGCGCAGTTTTCCGAAAGGCCGTTTTGCAGACAGATTGTTTGCAGATATGCGGCTGGATCATGAACTGCCTGAACATGTACTTTACGCGTGTGTCCGGTGGGCTCGCAGGACTGGTGATTGAAAATCAGGTCAAGATCATCCCGCAGTCCGCCGCCCGCCCGGCAGGTGGAGATTACACGATGCGGCGTTAGAAACTTGACCACAATAATTTTTTCGCTGCGATGAACTTCAATTCCATTATAAAATTTTCCGATTATCATATTTATCATCCAAATCTGTTATTTTAGATATTGTTATTCAGGCCCATTTTAGGGCCTAAAAAATGGACGCTTCACCGCCAAACACAACGGTTTATTCAGTATGTGAAAACGTAACTACTTGATATTATACAATGCGTAAAAACTAAGACTGTCCAATTCTGTATTAAAACATGATTTTATTGCCTGAAGTGATTGAATTCCCATACAATTTTGGAACTGAAAATATTTTACCGTAACGAGGTCTGTTATTTATCATGCAGCGCCTGGTTCGGCTGCCGGCAGAGCTGCTCCAATTGCCCCCATCAATTAGATTTTGCCTTTGGTGTTTTACGTTCATTGGGAATTTAAAACACCAGCGTGGCGGAATGCTTCATCTGGGTGTATTTTTCCAGTGCCTTGCCGGCAGCATCTATCTTGATAAAATAGCGCACAAACCATCGTCCCGGTTTGGAGATGTAAAACTTGACGGTATCGCCGGAAACCGCTCTGTCTTGGGATAAAAATTGTCTTCAGATTCGGTGGAAAACCCGCTATAGGTAGCATCCCAGATGCCCTGTTCCATTGTAGTAAACCTTCAATTTCAGCTCTTCTCCCGGTTTCAATGCGGAAATGTCCCCGGAGGGCACCAATTCCAGCGGCAGGCCGATCCTGGCCGGGAAGTTTTCGGAAGCAGTCTGACAGACCACGCAGGTTTTGGCGTACTGTTTACTGTAAAGACACTTTTTTATCTCTTTGGCCTTGTCGATAACAGCTCTTTTGGGTTTGATGGTCTGGCGTTCACGGCCCTTTTTATCGATATACACAGTGTAGTAACCTGGATTAGTTTCGGTGGCGAGTACATAAGTTCCGGGAGCTGAAGAAAAAACCCGAAAAGAGGCCATCCTGAAAAGAGCCGATTCAGTTAATGTTTCATCAAGTTCCTCTTGTAATTCGGCCATCTTGTTTCTGGTATGCTTAAGTATAAAATTTTTTTCTTCAGGCTCATCCAGAAGGCTGACCATGATTACAGCCTCATCAATCCATTGGCAAAAATGTGGGACCATGTCTCTAAGGATACTGCTGGTCTGTACGGTTATATTCACTCTGGGACGGGGAATCTTTTTGCCGTCGGATGTTTTTATAATAAGCTCAGGCAAAGCAATAGCCTTGATACCATTGATCCGTCCCCGCTGATCACGGATTGGCTCAACTCCCAAAAGGCAAAGAATCTGCGAAAAAACCTCGCCGTCCGATTTAAAGGCATCGGTACTCCAGAGGCTGATCCCAACTCTTTCCGGAAACCGTTTCTTTTCCTGTAAAAATCTGTTGATCAACTTATCCGCCAGAATTTTTCCGATATCCCAGGCCTCTTTTGTGGGAAGTCCCGTAACATCCTGGGCAAAAAAATTACGCCCTGTGGGCAAAGTCTCCATTTTCCCAAGTGTCAAAGAGCCTCCAAGGCCGGGCTCAATATATCCGCCATCCATGGCATGAAGAAGCTGCTTGATTTCCAGATTGCTTTTTTTGATATTTGCGGCTGTCTCCAGGCACCATGCTTTTAAATAGTCTCTGTCTTTGGGAGAGATGGTGGCTGCTTCCGGCTGACCGTCAAAATTATCTGCCAATATAAAGCTGACCAGGTTTGCGGCATCCTCAAAACACGCCCCCACTATTTTTTCGGGATCCGGCAGAAGCGTTCTTTTGTTCCACCATATAGATGCAATCATCCTCGCTGTTTCCATGGTGTCCGGGGAAACTCCGAAAATATGCATCCCCTCCCGGGACAAAGAACGTCTGCTTAACTCAATTCGACGGGCAATCTGTTGGGCATTGGTATGAAAATCTTCAATTACTTCGCCTTTGGGAATAAATTCCAGCTTTTTCATCAAAGGTTTCATCCTGTCCGTAATTTGTGACAGGCGTCCTGTCTCATGCAGATCAAAGGCCTTTAGATATTCTTCGAGAAGCGTTTGCAATTGAAGAACATCCTGGTCCGGTTCCGCAGGAGAATATACCGGTGTCAGATGCTTTTGTACAGGCAATTAAGGTCGGCTCAATCAATCCGGCTGTTTCCGGTTGTGCCAGACTGTATACCATGCTGACGGGATTAATTCCCTCAGGATCGGCAAGCCATTCTTTTGGAGTCTGATGATGATTTTTGATGAGCTGAAAAATCGGAATATCCAGTTTTTTCAGCACTGCAATATCTTCCGCCCGTGATAAAAACCTGCCGCCAAGAAGGCTGAGCAGAAGCTCCGGCCTGTCTCCGTTATTTTGAAAAAAACGGAGCCAGGGCATACGTTTTTCAACCGGCAGATGCCTGCCGTAAATTCCTTCACAAAAAACAGGTATGGGAAGCAGACCGCTGCCTTCCAGGGCATGAATCAGGGCGTCTATTTCAGCGCAATCCTGCTCCATTATCTGGCTGTAGTAGCACAAGATTCCGATAATGTTTCGTTGCCTGTTATCAGAAAGAGATTCCCTCCGCCATTTGAGATATGCCTCAGCATCATCAAAATATCCCGTTGCCGCGGGATGATAAAGACCGCAGGTTTGCACCGGTTTGATACTGCTGTAATC
>JAGGXA010000161.1 GCA_021163285.1 Deltaproteobacteria bacterium
AAATTAATGCGTGTTATAGAAGCACAACATTTCTGTAATTCGTTGATATTAAAAGCATAATTTTCTTCTTGAAAATAGTTTATGCAGGTTTTAGGTTATATATTACTTCAAAAGTACTTTACACTTTTTTTAACAAATAAACCTGTCTGTATTTATCTGTGTGCATCTGAGTCCCATTGTTGTTTCATAAAGTGTCAACGACAACTGAAGGATACCCGCTTTTTTTAACCAAAAACTCAAAATCCTGCCTGAACAGAGTTTCCGTTCAGGCTCTATTTATATGTCCCTTCCCGGATCATCTGTGTGGGTTTGAAGATCTCCTTATTGAAAGCCTTGGATAAACGCTCCAGCCTGCTTGTTAATTCTTTCGGGTCATGGTCTTTTGCAATGGTCATCGGGCCGACCTTGGCGCCTGTGCCATATAACATGGCCTTGTCAATATCCTCGGCAGTGCATGCTCCCATCTCAATGAGTTTTGTCGCTTCATTGATCTGAACGGCAGTAATATCCATGGGATCTACCTTGTCTGTTGCTTTTGCCGGATCTATCTTTGGTTTCCCCTTTGACCAGTCATAGAAACCCTTTCCTGTCTTTTGCCCCAGGTTGCCATCCTTCATCATCTTCTCGATAGCCTGATAGGGTTTAAAATCGGGATGAATTGTCTCCGCATAATATGAAAGAATATGATAATGGGTATCTATTCCTACATAATCAAGCAGTTCATAGGGCCCCATCGGCATTCCTTCTTTTCTTATTAAAGCATCCACCTCCTCAGGCAGTGCGATTCCTTCATCGAGGATGCAGCCCCGAAGGACATGGGCAGGCGCATTGATACGGTTTACAACAAAACCGGGCACGTCCTTTTCAACGCGAACTGGAATTTTGCTGATTTTCAGGCAAAAGTTAAATGCGGTGTCCATTGTTTCATCACTGGTTTTTTCTCCCCTGATTACTTCAACCAATTTCATGATGACCACAGGATTAAAAAAATGCAACCCCAATACCTGCTGAGGTCTGTTTGTAACCGAAGCAATATCCGTAATTTTAATAGAAGATGTATTTGTGGCCAGTATGGTATGGGATGGCGCATACTGATCAAGCTCCTTAAAGGTCTGTTTTTTTAGTTCAGGGATCTCGGGGATTGCCTCAATCACCAGGTCTGTTTCCTGAACAGCCTCCTTCATATCCACGCATGGCTTAAGGAGTTCATTTTGAATTTTGTCATAGTGATCCGAGGTAACCTTCCCTTTTTCAACAAGCTTTTTGAGGCTCTTATCAAGCATGCTGACTCCCCTGTCAACGAATTCCTGCTTGATATCGCGAAGGAAAACCTTATAACCTGCAATGAGAGCAACCTCGGCAATTCCATGCCCCATTGCTCCTGCTCCTATTATTGTCACTGTTTTGATATCATTTGTTTTCATTATATTCTCCTCTTCCTGAATCTATAAATTTGAAAAATCAGTAATCCTTCATTATGAGACTGTCCGAAAATGCCCTTTTTCCCAAACTCTGCGTTATGCTCAAGAAATTATCCTCGGGAGTAAGCGAGCCTGTGAGACTCCGATATCAACTATATGCCTGCGGTAATTTTATTTCGCAAGCCTTGATTTTGAAAAAAATTGCTATTCCCGGACAGTCGCCTAAGGGTACGAGATTACGTCCCATCTGAATTATCTGCCGGTATAGTTCGGGCGCCTCTTTTCAAAGAATGCAGTTACTCCCTCTTTCTGGTCATCTGTTCCAAAACATAATGCAAAAAGCTCTTTTTCGCTTTCCATGCCGATTGGAAGAGGTGTTTCAAGCGATCTGTTCACGGCAAGTTTGGCAAATCTTAAAATGGCAGGGCTTTTATCCTTTAATTTGTTTATAAACTCCACAACCGTATCTTTCAATTTTTCCTTCGGAACAACCATGTTAATCAGTCCCAGATTCAAGGCCTCACGGGCTGAAATAAAATTACCGGTAAAAATAAGCTCTTTGGCCTTTTTTTCCCCGATAAGCCTCGGCAGGATTTGTGTTCCCCCGCCCCCCGGGATTATGCCGACATTTATTTCAGGCTGGCCGAAACGGGCATTATCGGAAGCGATGATGATATCACATGCCATTGCCAATTCACAGCCTCCGCCGAGTGTAAGCCCGTTTACCATGGCAATGACAGGTTTGAGCGTCTCTCTCAGCATCTCATACTGTCTTTTTTTGCCTTTGAATTTTTTTGTGACATCAACAGGGTTCCATTTTGTAAACATACTTATATCAGCGCCGGCGCTGAAGGCCTTTTCACCAGCCCCTGTGATGACGATAACTTTAACTTCATCATCTTCTCTGGCATCTTCAATCGCAGCCATCAGTTCATTGCGCAATACATCGTTTTGGGCGTTAAGTACTTCTGGCCGGTTTAAGGTCATCCAGGCGACCTTATCCTCTTTCTCATAAATAATCGCTTCAAAATCCATCTGTCTTCTCCTTTTTATGACTCTGTTCATAACCGTAATTTTGAAAGCCTTTTCTAACGTACCGGAAAAAAACACCAAAGATTGATACATACAATAAAAGTTTTTTGATCATATCAAAATAAAAACTGAAATCAAGGTAAAAACCTGTTCGGGCAGGGAAACGTTCAAAACATAACAAAGGAAATGAGTCATGATTATGAGAGGCATACCGGTTTTTTCCTGATCAGGCAAGATTGCTGGAATCCCGTGAAGGAAAGATATTATAACATTTGACATTAAACATTAAAATATTAAACATTGAACGTAACCGTTCACGGGTGTAAAGTTCAGAGGTAAAAGGTAAAAGTTAAAAGGTGGAAGGTTGAAGATTGAAGGTTGATATCTCAATATTCGGGGTAATGACTTATGGATTCCCGGGCATCCTTCAATAAGTTCAAAAAGCAGTTTACAGTTTGAACGTTTCCCGTTCCCACGCTCCAGCGCGGGAATGTATACCATACGGGTTTCTACGTTGGAGAATGGGGCAAGGAGGCTGTCCGGGAATAGCGATTTTTTTTCAAAGGCTTGCTCAAAAAATTACCGCAGACATATAGTTGATATTTCGAGGATAATTTTTTGAACATAACGTAGAGATTGGGAAAAAGGGCATTCTCGGACAGCCTCATAGACGAAAAGCAACATTATACAAAATGTAAATCAGGTTTGAAGGATGCCTGAATTTCTAATTTCAACGTTCCGTGAATGGTTACCATTGAACCTTGAACCTTGAACTTTTAACGATTACAGATTGCCTTATGAACTCATTTTTTGATCTTGACATGTTCGAGCAGTGTTATAAACTGATAAAAGTAATGATTTTCGGGACGTGGCGCAGTCTGGAAGCGCACCTGAATGGGGTTCAGGGGGCCCGGGGTTCAAATCCCCGCGTCCCGATCAGTTTTTTTATTACCAACTTGCCTGCCTTCTTTACACACTCTTATTTCTCGTTTTTTTCAATGTTTTTGTTAAAATCAATTAAAATGATTTGTAACCGTTCACGGTTATCGGTTTACAGATCACGGTTTTTTCGAGGATCCCATAATTTTCCTCTATCTTCAGCAATTCCTGGTGAACTCGCAACCGGTCGTTTGTCAATCAGGGAGGTAATATGGCCGAACAAATAAAAATTCTGTTTTTGTCATCCGAGGTGGTTCCCTTTGCAAAAACAGGCGGCCTAGCTGATGTGTCAGGCACACTCCCTGTGGTTTTGAAAGGTCTGGGCGCGGATATAAGACTTGCCCTTCCATATTACCGTATTATCAGGGAGGGAGGGTTTAAGACGGATTTACTCTTTAATCGGCTTGAAGTTCCATTTGGCAGAGAAAAGCTCTCTGCCAACGTGTTTGTTACCGAGACGGAAGAAAGTATTCCTGTTTACCTGATAGAACGTGAAGACCTTTATGACAGGCCTAATTTGTATGGAAACAGCATGGGTGATTACTATGATAATATTGAGAGGTTTACCTTTTTCGATCATGCGTCCCTGAAAATTGCCGAGGCCCTTGGTTTCAGGCCGGATGTCATTCATTGTCATGACTGGCAGACCGGGATGGTGCCGGCCCTTATCAAGGGACCCTATAGCGAGTCGTCTGTCCTGTCGGGAACGTCTGTTCTCTTTACCTTCCACAATCTGGGGCATCAAGGGATCTTCCCGGTTGACAAGCTCTATATAACCGGTCTTTCGGCAGATAAATTCTTTCACATGGAAGGACTGGAATATTGGGGGAATATAAGCCTTTTAAAGGCGGGTATCGTATATTCCGATGCTGTTACTACGGTGAGCCCGACTTATGCGCGGGAAGTTCAGACAGGCAGTTATGGAATGGGTATGGAAGGTCTTCTCTACAAGAAACGCTCTATACTTCATGGGATCTTGAATGGAGTGGACTATCGCCTTTGGGATCCTGCCACGGACATGCATCTAAGCGCAAATTATTCTTTATCAGACATGACCGGAAAAGGGCAGTGTAAGGATTTTCTTATTCAGGAAATGGGGATTTTGCCATCTTTGAGGGAAAGGCCCTTGATAGGAATCATTTCCAGGCTTGAGGCCCAAAAAGGGTTTGATCTTTTAGAAGAGATTATTGAGGATGTTATAGCGCTCAACGTTGGTGTAGTGGCGCTTGGCACAGGGGAAGTGACTGTTCAAAAAGCCTTTGAGAATGCGGTTAAGCGTTATCCGGGGCGCATCAGTTTCCATACCGGTTTTAACGAACCCCTTGCCCATCGTATAATGGCAGGGGCCGATATATTCCTTGTCCCTTCCCGTTATGAACCTTGCGGTCTTACCCAGATGTATGCGTTGAGGTATGGAACAGTTCCCATTGTTCGGGCGACCGGCGGGCTTAACGACAGCATTGACCGGTTTGAGCCGCGAACAGGCAAGGGAAACGGTTTCAAGTTTATTCCTTATAATTCTTCCGCTTTTTTTCAAGTCCTGTGTGAGGCAGAAGAAATTTTCAGGGATAAAAAGGCATGGGAAAAACTCATGGAAAATGGCATGAAAGCGGATTTTTCCTGGGGACAGTCCGCCCGAAGGTACCTGGAAATTTACAGGTCTGTTATGGATGTATAGGCGCTGTGCAATCGTTCGGAAATTCCGGGTTCGGAAGTTATTTTGTCCTCGTTCCTAAACTGTTTCGGGTGCAATGCAAAAAAGTTACACGAATTAAGGTATCCTTCATTTTAAGGTAAAAGTAGTTGACACTTTTATTGGAAC
>JAGGXA010000067.1 GCA_021163285.1 Deltaproteobacteria bacterium
ATCGTAGTATGTCTGCGCCCTTGCCGCCTTGCACCTGCCTGCTGCAGGCAGGTCTTCGGCAAACTCGACGCTTGCAGGTTTTAGGTTAAATTATAATTCGGGGGGTTCCGTTCACACATTAAGCAATAAAAATTATGGAAAAAGCAAAAAAAGAAATTGAAGAGCTAAAAAAGAAGATAAGATACCACAACCAGCGATATTATGTCCTGGATGCCCCTGAGATATCTGATTCCGAATATGACAGGCTTTTTCAAATCTTATTGGAACTGGAAAAGCAATACCCGGAATTAAAGACACCTGATTCTCCGACAAACCGTGTTGGGGGAAAACCGGGAGAGGGTTTTTCAGAGGTCAGGCACCGATTGCCAATGCTCAGTCTTGATAACGGTTTTAATGACCAGGACATCATAGATTTCCAAATGAGGATTCAAAAATTCCTTAAGGACGATCCTTTTATAGATTATTTAGTGGAACCAAAGATTGATGGCCTTGCCGTGGAGCTTGTCTATGAAAAGGGCATACTAAAGACGGTATCAACAAGAGGCAACGGCATTGTGGGTGAAGAGGTTACTCAAAATGCAAAGACTATTATGACGATTCCTTTGAAACTGATGGAGCCTGTGGGGGCAATGTTCATTCCTGACTTGTTGGAGGTGAGGGGTGAGGTATATATGGAGAAAGATGCATTTAGCAGGTTGAACAGTGACAGGAAAAAGAGAGGGCTTCCTGTCTTTGCCAGTCCCAGGAATGCGGCGGCAGGTTCTTTAAGACAGCTCGATCCAAGGGTCACTGCGAGGAGGCCTCTGAATATGTTCTGTTACGGTACAGGTATAATCACTGATTCTAAATTTGAAACTCAGGATGAACTGATGACCTGCCTTCAGCAGTGGGGTTTGAGAGTGAACAGGCCCTATTTTAAATTGTGTCAGACCATTAATGAGGTTATGGATTACTGCCACCATCTCGAGGAAATAAAGTCTCAATTTCCATTTGAGATTGATGGGGCGGTTATAAAAGTGAATCGGTTAATACTTCAGGAGAGACTTGGCTGGAAAAGCAGGAGCCCGAGATGGGCGCTCGCCTATAAATTCAGGTCTCTTCAGGAGACTACCCGGCTTATCAAGATTGATGTTCAGGTTGGACGTACGGGAGCGCTTACGCCTGTGGGGCACCTTGAGCCCGTTGAAATAGGGGGGGCGCTGATTAAAAGGGCGACCCTCCATAATCAGGATGAAATCAATAAAAAGGATATCCGGGAACTCGACACGGTCATTATTCAGAGGGCGGGAGATGTTATACCTGAGGTCGTAAAGGTCTTGAAATCAAAAAGGACAGGCAGGGAAAGAAAATTCATTATGCCCGACAGGTGCCCTGTTTGCGGTGCTGATGTGGTAAAAAAAGAGGGAGAGGCAGTGCTGAGATGCCCTAACCCCGATTGTCCCGCCCAGGTCAGGGAATCCTTGAAGCATTTTGTTTCAAAAGAGGCCATGAACATTGATGGCCTTGGTGATAAAACCATTGTCAAATTAATTGAAAAAGGCATGGTAATGGAAGAAGCGGACCTGTACAAATTGAGCTTTGAAGACCTGCTCACAATAGACAAGACAAAAGAAAAGTCGGCAGCCAATCTCATCCGGGCTATAGAAAAAAGCAAAAAGACGACATTAACAAGATTTATCTTTGCGCTTGGTATAAGGCATGTAGGGGAGCATATTTCAAGATTATTTGCAGATCATTTTGGGGAATTTAATCGCTTTCGTAACGCTAAAAGGGAGGAATTAACCTCTGTCAAGGGTATTGGGGATGAAATCGCGGATAGTGTTATCTCCTATTTCGAAGATGTGTCCAACATCAGAAACATAAATCATCTGTTTGAGTCAGGAATTCACTTTGAAACCATGGCTTATGATTCTCCCTCGATTGTTGCAGGAAAAACATTTGTCATTACGGGCAGGCTCCTTTCCATGAAACGATCCGAGGCCAAAGAATTGATCACAAGGCTTGGCGGAAGAGTTGGTTCTTCCGTAAGTCGGGGAACGGATTTCCTGATTGTCGGGGAATCTCCAGGTTCAAAGGTCGCCAAGGCAAAAGAGCTGAATATCACAATACTTGACGAGGATGAATTTCTTAGATTATCGTAAGGCACGAAGACGAAATAACATCCCCAAGCAGGCGTACAGATGGCATGAAGCTGTGATGCATAGTCGGGGAAGTTAATTTGTCCTGGTTCCTAAGCGTTTATATGCCTGGGGTTTCCGTAATTTTGTATCTCCGCTGAACTATTACAGATTATCAGGAACACAGCGTGGTTAAAAAAAGAAGTATGAGCAATGTCAGAATGCATCTCATTATCGAAGGTCGGGTTCAGGGCGTCTGTTTCAGAGACTCAACACGCAGGCAGGCCCTTGCCCTTGGTGTATCAGGCTGGGTAAAAAACCGGTTTGACGGAACAGTGGAAATCATTGCTGAAGGGCCTGATAAGAAGGTCAAAGAATTGATCTTATGGTGCCGCCGTGGTCCTTCATATGCCAGGGTGCAGCGGATTCATGAAAAAAGTGAGGAATGGGTTGGTGAGTTCAATTCTTTTGACATAGTATTTTGATCAAGAACTCAGGGAACCGGAAGGAAATAATCTCAGCATATCGCTCAGAATTTTTGTTTGTCTTCAGGGCGTGGTAACAGCTGCATGGTAGAAGACGGGCAAAAGGGCGATTGTCTTGGGGATGCTCGTGCAGGCCTATCTGAGCAAACAGATATGAGGTTTTCTTTTTGGAATAATGCCCTGATATATCCAAAAAAGGGATTGCCTGCCGGGGATAGCGCCGGGACAAACATTTTCAGCACAAAAAAAAGAGGGTAAGAATTAACCTAACCTCTTGATTTCATCATGATAGCGGGGATAGGATTCGAACCTACGACCTTCGGGTTATGAGCCCGACGAGCTACCTGACTGCTCCACCCCGCGATAAAAAAATAACTATAACATCATAATATCTTGTTTGTCAAATAAAATTTTATCTCTCAATTTCCTCCTGCCCATGGACAATAAAAAACATATTCGAGTGAAAGGATGTCAAACATTTCATCAGTTCCGTTTCTGATAGTCTGGTAAAGCTCCTTCAAGCTTTGAGAGCCCGACAATAATGAATGGTATTTGTATTCGTTAAAAAATTGGGGGTCAATGGGAAGTAACACCTGGTCGAGAGATAAATACCAATGTACATTGAGTTTTTCTTTTAAATAAAATATTTCTTTATACATTCCCCTCAGGAGATCAGTTCTCAAAATCGGATTTATCCGGTTAATCATACAATCCATAAGGCCGGTAAGATAATAGACCTCCCTCATTTTGGCTTCATTTTCCCTGTAGGCAAATATGGCTTGTATGGTATAACCTGTTCCCTCTTTCAACGAAAAGTTGGGAGGAAGATGAGTAATACCCTTGCCCCCTTTTTTACGGATCTCTTCACGCCTGCGATCCAGTTTTGCTGATTGAGATTTGGCCATCTGAATAAAATTAAGTGTTGTCCAGTCTGCTTTCCGGAATTCAAACGGTTTTGAACATATTAGATTGGCCGGCCGTTTATATAATCTATCCTTAATGTTTATGACTTTACCCATAAATTATTCGTAGCCGTTCACGGTTATCGGTGTGTGCATTACCTTTCTCATTCCAAAATCTCACGGCAATCCCTCAGTAATTGCAGCAATCCCGCCACACGGCACATCCAGGACTGAACAATTTATGGTCTTGGATGACATTTTTCATGGAGCTCTTTTAAGTGTTTTCCAGTAACGTGAGTGTATATCTCGGTAGTGGAAATATCAGCATGTCCAAGCATAATCTGAACGGATCTTAAATCCGCGCCTGCCTCAAGAAGATGGCTGGCAAATGAATGTCTTATGCTATGGGGGGTTATCTTCTTTTTTATCCCGGCGTCTCTCCCATATTTTTTAATAATTTTCCAGAAGCCCTGCCGTGTCATGGACCGGCCTCTTAAGTTTAAAAAGAGGTATGGGGAGTTTGTTCCTTTTGTCAGATGAAGCCGTTTAGAATAAAGATATTTCTTTACTGCCTCAATTGCCTTTGTCCCTATTGGAATAGCCCTCTCCTTTGACCCCTTGCCAAAGGTTATAAGGAAACCTGCTTCGAGGTTGACATTAACAACTTTAAGGCCGATAAGCTCCGAAACCCGTAATCCTGTGGCATATAATATCTCTAACATGGCCTTGTCCCTCTGACCTTTAAAGGTGGAAGGATCAGGCTGGAAAAGGAGCCGCTCTACCTCTCGGAGGTTCAAAACATCAGGAAGTTTTTTTGTAAGCTTTGGGGACTCAAGCAGCCTTGCAGGACTGCTCTTGATTTTACCCTCTGAAGTAAGAAAGCGAAAAAAAGTCTTTAAAGTCGAGATGTTTCTGGCAACGCTCCTTGCTGAAACCTCCCCTCTGAGCATGCTTATGTATTCCTCACCCAGTTCCTGAGATACGTTGAGCGGAGAGATTTTTCGATTGCCTAAGAACCGGAAAAAGCGGCATAGATCCCTGCTGTATGCCTGAATGGTATTATTTGCCAGCCCCTTTTCCACTCTGAGATAATTGATGAATTGATCCGCCAGGTTATCCATATCAGATATTATAATTATTGACAGCTATGCAGCAGAAATTACGACCTGAAAGTGTTAGTGTTTGAACCGAGAATTTTCAGCAATTCATAATTCATAATTCATAATTCTAAATTCATAATTCTAAATTACCTCATGCTGTTCCTGCCGGGGAGAATAAGTTATTCCAAAATCATAAAAATGGCGATCCGTGGTCAGGATTCTCGACCCTTCATCTTCAATAACAACCATCTCTTCAAGTCTGACGCCTCCCTTTCCGGGGATATATATACCTGGCTCTACTGTGACTACCATACCTTTTTTGAGTTTTACAGGTTTTCGGGGACCAAGCCTTGGCCCTTCATGGGTAGCAAGACCGACGCCATGTCCCAGGGAATGACCGAAGTACTGGCCGAACCCTGCATTTTTTATAATCTGTCTGGCAATTGAGTCAGGGTAATCGCTCATTACTCCCGACCGGACTTCTTTAAGGGATGTGAGCTGGGCCTTATGGACTGTGCTGTAAATTTCTTTGAACTCCGCTTCCGGTTCTCCTAAAAAGACAGTCCTTGTCATATCGGAACAATAGCCGTCCAGCATTACACCTACATCCAGTATTACAGGTTCATTCATTTGAAGCTCCCGGTCAGTCGGTATTGCGTGGGGAAGTGCTCCGTTTGGGCCGGAAGCAACGATTGATGGAAATGCCAGGCCCTCCGCCCCTCTTTTTTTTGCAAGGCTCTCGATCCGCCATGCTACCTGCTTTTCAGTAAGGCCGGGTTGAAGCCATTCTATTACATCACTCAATATTTCAGATATCATTTCTGCTGACGCAGAAAGCGCTTTGACCTCGGTCTCATCTTTTATCTCTCTCATCTTTTCTACCAGCATGTTTACAGGCACAAGACCAACCGGAGAAGAAAGAGATTCAATACGCTCAGATATTTTCCGGTACAGCCCGCAGGTCAGATAATGCTCTTCAAAACCGAGATTATTTGTGCCTATCTGCCTGATAATTTCAGGAAATTCCTCAATCAGATCCTTTTTTAATGTTTGGACTTCGAAATCAATGACCTCCTTTTCAGCCTCAAGCGTATATCTTGAGTCAGTCACAAGCAGGCGCCGACTTTTGGATATAAAGAGAGAGCCTGATGACTCGGTTAGACTGGAATCGCAGGCCTTAAATCCTGATAAATACCTCCTGTTTTCAGGTTGTATGATCCAGAAAGCGTCCGGGAATATCTTTGTTCCATTCTGGAAAGGGAAATGAACAAGTCTTTGTCTGAGACTATTAATACGTTTTGCAAAAATTGACTCTTTCATATATCACCAGGAAAATAATATATAACCTAAATCCTGCATAAACTATTTTCAAAAATCACAACCTTTATGGCCGCATCAAATTAATGCGTGTTATACAAGCACAACATTGCTGTAATTCGTTGATATTAAAAGCATAACTTTCTTTTTGAAAATAGTTTATGCAGGTTTTAGGTATAATGTTTTGCTGTTTCCAATATATTTTATTTAGCGCCCATCCATAAATAGATTTTGGGCACTAGGAGGCTGTCCGGGAATAGCAATTTTTTTCAAAATCAAGGCTTGCTCAAAAAATTACCGCAGACATATAGTTGATATTTCGAGGATAATTTTTTGAGCATAACGCAGAGTTTGGGAAAAAGG
>JAGGXA010000101.1 GCA_021163285.1 Deltaproteobacteria bacterium
CCTTTTTCCCAAACTCTGCGTTATGCTCAAAAAATTATCCTCGAAATATCAACTATATGTCTGCGGTAATTTTTTGAGCAAGCCTTGATTTTGAAAAAAATTGCTATTCCCGGACAGCCTCCTAGTGATCTCATATTGCCCTCATCCCTTGCCTGACTACCCCTGTGTCAGTCTTGTCAGTCTCAAAATTTAATACTTCACGTATTCTACCTTGACACTAAAATGAAAATCTTCCTTATTTCTGGATAATCGCTACGAATTAGCGCAAGCAGGCATGTCTTTAAGTAAATGGATAAATATATAAGACATTCATGATTTGTCAAGAAAATTTGTATTTGATTGTACCAATTGCAAACAATGAAACCATCCGGTTTTCCAAAAATAATCTAAAAGTAATATACAAAATTTCCTTTTCTTATTGACACTTAGGTTCGTTATTGATTAAATAGATCATTTTAACAGGATATTTATAATAAAGGATATCGAAATTTTAAATTTTGGTAAACTATAACAGGTTCTGCCTGTTCAGGCATGCCTTTCGCTTGTCCCTTTTTTCATTCAACATTATAAAATTGAATATCCAAAATTGTGTCTGAACGGCCTTTTCGTTCAGACACCAATCAGCTTATGTGGAAATATCGAGAACAATTAAATTACTATGAAAGGCTCAGACGTTCTCTTTATGAAGTTTTAAGAGATGCCCTGGAACGTAAGTTAATGAAGGTTGCCTTGGTTGACTCTTTTAATAATTTCCGGATAAATGGGCTTGACTACTGCTTTCTTGATAAAAGTCAGCTAAGACCAAAATCAAAGAAGATGGAAAAAGAATCAAAATTAGTAAACACCTTTCTTGTCATTTTCTGTGAAGGCACAGTTAGTCCTGAATTAAAAAATTATATCCGTTTTTTTCCTGAAAATAGTGTTGTCAAAAAAAACCTTGAATACCTGGCCGATATTTCATTATATAAAAGGTTTCATCAAAATCTCAAGCATTTTGACAGCCCAGGTTTTTTGAATTTGATTGACGAGTTGATAAATATCGATTACGCCTTGCTCATTCAACAGGATCCTACTATCAAAAAGAAAAACAGATATTCGTTGACCCATTTTCATGCCAAAATTGACTGGCCTATCGCCGATGCAGCGGAAAACCTGGCCAAGTGGCTTAAGTATATTCAAAACAACCTTTATGAGCATGGTGATAAGACCGCAAGGATTCTGCAGAACAAGCTCTTTGAATATTACGGTTGTCATTACAGTGTAGGCGGGAGGCGGACGGCAGGACTTATTGCGGCTCAGCTTTTAAGGAAACTCGATTTCATATCCACTGTCTTTGTTTCAAGTTCAGAGTCACGTTCCATGTATAAATATTCGGAACGTGGAGTGTCAAAGTTTTTTTTAGTACAGTTGATGGAAGATAATGTGAAGTCTCTGGCCCAGCAAGAGCAAATGAACATTGACACTTTCAAGTCAACCTATCTTTATCCTGCTGATTCTTTTTTTATCGGGATATCTGAAGCTTCATACAGCTATACAACTTACTCAAGACCTCCTGAGAACGGCAAACAGAGGAAACTTAAACCGGCCTATAACTGGCTAAGACTCAGGAATGAATTCCTGCACCCTCATATCAATGCCCTGCATGCAAGTCCTATCAATTACAACTGGGTTTCCAGCGCCTCTGATTCATAAATATCAGGAAACCATCCCGAAATCAGGCATTCATGCTTTTGTACTGTAAACTCATAGACTCGTTTTATCCCTGCCAGTGCGCGCCCGAACGCAGGCAGGTCTTTCAAATTTCTCAATTTTCAATTCGAAATTCAAAATTCAAAATTGTGTCTGAGCATACTTTTCGTTCAGACCCTGATTATATTAATGGAGGTCATTTTTAAACATGGCTCATGAAAAAGTAGTGGTGCGTTTTCCACCCAGCCCCACGGGATATCTCCATATCGGCGGAGCAAGGACAGCCCTTTTTAACTGGCTTTTTGCCAGGCAAAAAGGTGGTAAATTTATATTGAGGATCGAAGATACGGACAGGCAAAGATCAACGGATGAAGCAGCAAAGGCTATTCTTGAATCCATGGAATGGCTCGGCCTGGACTGGGATGAAGGGCCATACTTTCAATCCCGGAGATATGATATTTATGAAGACTTTATTGAACGTTTGATATCCAAAGGCCAGGCATATCACTGTCATTGCTTGCCGAATGAATTAGAGCAAAAGAGAAAAGAAGCAATGGCAAGGGGCTTAAAACCGAAATATGATGGTAAATGCCGGGACATGGGGCTTGGTCCTGCCCCAGGCTCGGTGGTCAGGTTAAAGGCTCCTTTATCCGGGATAACCCAGTTCCATGACCTTATCAAGGGTTCTATCCGTTTTGATAATGAAGAGCTTGATGACCTTGTCCTGAAACGATCCGACGGGAGTCCAACATATCATCTCGCTGTCGTTGCCGATGATATAAACCTCGGTATAACCCATATTATAAGAGGGGATGACCATGTAAACAATACCCCAAGACAGATTTTGATATATAAAGCGATTGGGGAATCTCTTCCCCAATATGCGCATGTTCCCATGATCTTAGGCCCGGACAGGGCAAGGCTGAGCAAACGGCATGGAGCCATGTCCGTCCTGGCATACAGGGACATGGGCTATCTTCCGCATACCCTCATAAACTCTCTTGTCAGATTAGGATGGTCTTATGGAGACCAGGAAAAATTTACGATTGAAGAACTTATCAATAAATTTTCACTCAAAAACGTGGGCAAGTCGGCAGGGATCTTTAATACAGACAAGATGCTTGATCTGAATGCCAGGTATATCCGGGAGACATCAAATAACATTCTTGCTGAGCTGTTGACCCCATTCTTAAAAAAATCAGGCTTTCACAACCTGGACAGGGAGATAGTAACGGCTGTGGCAGGCACACTTAAAATGAGAAGCAAAACTATCAGGGAAATGGCCGAAGGCGCAAGCTTCTATTTTCAGGAACGGATTACATATGAAAAAAAGGCCGATAAAAAATTCTTAAAGCCTGAAATATTACCGTTGCTTGAAGACATAACCGAAAGACTTCAAAAATTGCCCGTATTTACCAAGGATGTCCTTGAAAAG
Organism: Deltaproteobacteria bacterium; assembly: GCA_021163285.1. Lineage (GTDB taxonomy): Bacteria > Desulfobacterota > DSM-4660 > Desulfatiglandales > Desulfatiglandaceae > JAGGXA01. The sequence goes on from JAGGXA010000101.1 coordinate 3,125, forward strand.
ACCTTTGTGGATTTTCTTGAGAAAAACGAGATCAAACTTAAAAAAGTGGCTCAGCCCTTGAGGGTGGCGCTTACGGGGAAGACCGTAAGTCCCGGTATCTTTGAAATAATGGAGGTACTTGGGAAGGATAAGGCGCTCGACAGAATTTCCAATGCCGTTGTCCATATCAGGGCCGGGAAGTGAAAAAACCCGAGCTGTGCAATTAGCCGTTAACAATTAGCGCAAGACAAAAAAGTTCGACCTGAGCGGTTAATCATTAGCGGTTAGCCGTTAAGGTTCGCGCTACAATATCTTTACAGAATTGTTGGCGCTCAGTTTCAGATTGGGTTCGGCAGATTTTGAGGAGCAAAAAGCGCAGTATAATAGTGGATTATTTCAAGGTTTTTGTGCTTTTAGATCGAACAAACGGCATCCTTCATTTTGAGATAAAAATAGTTGACACTTTTACCTCAAAATGAAGGATGCAAAAAAATGCGGGAACGTTATCCCGGCATGGTTATTTACATAGGTTCCGTGGAAGGTTTCCCGGGAATTGAAGATGTGGCGCGGTACCTGTCCCATCAGGATTCCGGTAATATTGTGTTAAAACCGTTTATGATAGTTGCCGGCGACCATGCAACCAATGATATGGCCGGCGATGAAGAAGGCTCCTGGAAAAACATTCTGAAAAAACAGGGGCTTAAAGTCATAACGGTATTGAAAGATCCTGGATCTGATGACGAATTCGCACAAATCTTTGTTGACCATATCAAGTACGCTGCGCGAGCTAATGGAATAACATTAAAATAATCGACTGGAATGGTTTGGCGCTTTCTTTGGACGGGACCAAACCATTTTGCCCTGATTTCGTTAAGCCCTTTCTATGGCTTGACACATGCCTTCTTTTTGTTATATCCTTATTATGTAACGGTTCGCAGGTTCAGGGTTCAATCGTTCAGGGTTAATGACAAAAAAGATATCGACCTGTGCGATTAGCCGATAGCGATTAGCATTAATATGCAGGATGTAACATAATAGAGAATTTCAGGGTGCAATACAAATTTTTGTATTGCACCCGATAAGAATGGAACCCTGAACCAGTGAACAGAAATTTTACACCAACAAACATAAAGGGGGGAAATTAAATTATGGCTAAAATAAATGAAGAAATGAAAACATTACTTAATGAAGTGCCGATATGTGTTTTTGCTACGGCAGATGAGAATGGCATACCAAATGCGGTGCCGATACACTACAGTAAAATAATGGATGACTCAAAGATTATGTTGGTCGATAATTTTATGAAAAAAACTTTGCACAACATCAATACGAATCCAAATGTATCCATATCGGTATGGAAGGGAAAGACAGGTTACCAATTTAAGGGACGCGCCAGTGTTGAAACATCCGGCGCCAATTTTGATTTGGGAAAAGAAATGGTACTGAAGAATAATCCTAAGGGAAATCCTAAGGGAGTGGTTATTATAGATATTGATTCAATTTATATTACCAGTCCCGGTCCTGAAGCAGGAAACAAAGTCAAGTAAGGAACAGGAGTCAAATCCAGGTTGATTTTTGCTGAATATAAATAAGGGACAAGGACGAAATAACAACCCCAGGCAGGCGCACAGATTCAGGTCAGGTTAGTTCGATATAAAAGTACAAAAATTGGGCATCCTTCATTTTGAGGTAAAAGTAGCTGACACTTTTATTGGAACTAAAAATTGCAAATTGCAGAAGAGGCTTATAGCTCCTTAAATCAGCGGCAGGATGCCGCTGCCACTTTTCTGCCAAGTGTAAAGTAAAAATGAAGGATGCCAAAAGTTGCAGGAATAAGGCGTTATTGTCTGCTTAAATGAAATTCTCAGTATCAGATTATAGGTATTAGTTGACAGGTATCAAGTAAAAAACAGATCTTTTGATAGTCCTTAACATGTAGTGATAAGGGAAATATGTAGAACAGTAACTGATTGATAATATTAGCTGTTTGTTTTCATTTAAGCAATTTCCCACTACCTGTCCAGGATTACCGAACTTTTTAGAGCTGATACCTAACGCCTAAAAACTAAGGAACAGATATCAAATAAATGGAACTTATTTTATCAACATGATACCTAAATCCTGCAAGCGTCGAGTTTGCCGAAGACCTGCCTGCTGCAGGCAGGTACAAGGCGGCAAGGGCGCAGACGTACTACAATAC
>JAGGXA010000027.1 GCA_021163285.1 Deltaproteobacteria bacterium
CCTTTTTCCCAAACTCTGCGTTATGCTCAAAAAATTATCCTCGAAATATCAACTATATGTCTGCGGTAATTTTTTGAGCAAGCCTTGATTTTGAAAAAAATTGCTATTCCCGGACAGCCTCCTAGGCGATTGTCAATTTGGCTCCAAATTCCGTATTATGATGCGCCAAGGATGACCCTCTGGTTTCTCTTTTCGTCTTTCTGAATAAAGCCGGTAATTACTATGATTTAATAAAAATTCAGGCATCCTTCATTTTGAGGTAAAAGTAGTTGACACTTTTACTGGAATTAAAAATTATGAATTGTGGAAGAGGCTTACAGCCTCTTAAATCAGCGGCAGGATGCCGCCGCCACTTTTCTGCCAAGTGTAAAGTAAAGATGAAGGATGTCGAAATTCATAACAAAACCTGCGGTTTCAGTCAAGACAAAAAGCCCCTTTGTTTTTCGAAGGACAATACTGAATGCCCCCGTTTTATTATTGGCCTTTTACATGATATGGGTAAAGTTGTTCTTTATCAGTTTTTCGGTGAATTTTTGTAAGAAATGTATCCACCATGTTTCTCTGCCTTTTGAATAATAAAATTGATTTTTTCCTTTCGAAGAATATTCTTTGCAGCTATAAGGCCGATACCGTCATGGGAATCGAGGAAGTTAAAAAAAATTGGGCTATGCGATTTTGGTTTTAAATTCATAACCCATCGCGTAAGGGCGGAAACATCCTCGGTGTAGAAAGTATGCGGAACGAGATGAGGCGGGGCGTGCGGATATGTGTTACTGTCTATGGGCATTCTTCATTTTGAGGTAAAAGTAGTTGACACTTTTATTGGAACTGAAAATTGTAAATTGTGGAAGAGGCTTACGGCCCTTTAAATCAGCGGCAGGATGCCGCTGCCACTTTTCTGCCAGGTGTAAAGTAAAAATAAAGGATGTCTATCTATGGATGTTATTTCGTCCTCGTCCCTTAGGAGAGCTTTTCGTTCTGGCACTGTTTGGATTGTCATGCAATAATATGAAAGGAATTAATTATGATCAACAAAACAAAGATAATCGCGACCATTGGCCCGTCATCGAACAGCAAATCAATATTGCAAAAGATGATATCGTCCGGAATGAATATCGCAAGGCTTAATTTCTCGCACGGAAGCTACAAAGAACACCAAAAAATAATTGACAAAATTCGTTCGCTTTCCATTGAAATGAAGAAACCCATAGCAATTATTCTTGATCTTCAGGGACCGAAGATAAGGACCGGGATATTAAAAGACGGAAAACCTGTTTTGCTCAAAAAGAATGGAACAATCCGCATAACATCAAGAGACGTTACCGGTACGGATCAATTAATATCAAGCACTTATAAAAAACTTTCTGCTGATGTCAAGAAGGGCGATAAAATTCTCATTGATGATGGTCTTATAGAATTAAGAGTTTTGTCAACCGGAAGGGATACTGTTACCTGCAAGATTATTAACGGAGGCAACCTGAAAGAGCACAAGGGAATAAATCTTCCTGGTGTCAAGGTTTCAGTTCCTTCTCTGACTGAAAAGGATCGGGAGGATATTGATTTCGGCGTTAAGGCGGGTGTGGATTTCTTTGCGCTCTCTTTTGTAAGGAGTGCGCATGACATTAAGCATATCAAAACCATAATAAAAAAACATGGATCTGATATTCCTGTTATTGCTAAAATAGAAAAACCTGAAGCTGTGGATCATATAGATGAAATTCTTGAAGTTGCCGATGGTGTGATGGTCGCAAGAGGGGATCTCGGTGTTGAAATCAAAAATGAGAAGGTCCCAACAATACAGAAACTCATTATCCGGAAAGCTATGCAGGCGAATAAATCGGTTATAACAGCCACACAGATGCTCGAAACAATGATCTATAATCCTGTTCCAACACGGGCAGAGACGTCTGATGTGGCTAACGCTATTTTTGACGGCACGGATGCAATAATGCTGTCCGGTGAGACGACCGTAGGCAAGTATCCTGTTAATGCCGTGAGAATGATGGCAAAAATCAGAGCAGAAGCTGAAAGCTCACCATTTATGAAGTATAATATTCAATATGATATGGATTCTGAGGATATAGTGACACACGCTGTGGCGCAGTCTTCTGTAAATATTATTCATGAAGTAGGTGCAAAGGCAATTGCGGCTTTTTCCGTGTCCGGTAAAACTCCAATCCGTATTTCAAGGCGACGGCCCTCCAAACCCATTTATGCATTCACTTTTACACAGGAAATATATAACCGTTTGTCGCTTGTATGGGGAGTTACGCCTTTATTCATCGATCCCATTGATGATGCTAAAAGTCTCATAGAAGCAGGTGAAAATGTCCTGATTGACAAAAGACTCGTCAAGAAAAATGATATTATCGTTATCGTAACAGGTCTGGCGCTTAAAAGCGGTTCTACAAATCTGATCAAGATACACAAAGTCGGTTATGAGGATTAAGGGTTCGCGCAACAATAACTTTACGGACCACGGAAATCGTAGATTGAATAAAAATGCGAAAAGCTTTATTGCTCAGGTCTTTCGGCCATTATACTATGATTTATTGGATAGACACAAGCAAAAAGATTGATCGAAAAACATATACTGCGTAGGGATATATCATTTCAGGGCAGGCCTTTGTGGTCGCCATTAGAAAACATTACCGATTTAAGCTGGTTTGTCACCTGGTTAAAAGAAAAGTGTCCAAAAAAATTAAGCTTTTGATCTCGTTCCCGGGCAGAGCCTGGGAAAGAGACGAGTGTGACATAAATTGGGAGCGAAGGAAAAAGCCCCGCATAATAAGGCCTGGCATATGAAAGATGACCAAATCGTGGTCTCCTCAAAATCCGTTATAATCAGAAATTATTTTTGTGCGAGACCTGACAATCGAATCGTTTTTGGGGAGTGTGGAATAAGTGACATATCTGAACAATTTTTTACACATGGCTGACTCGCTTCCAGATCCCTTTATCTATTTAGTGCTGGGCCTGAGCGCATTTTTGGAGAATGTCTTTCCACCTGTCCCCGGTGATACGATAACTGCATTTGGGGCATTTCTTGTGGGGACCAAAAGGCTGCATTTTTTTGGTGTTTTTGTCTCTACTACAGTTGGAAGTCTTTCAGGTTTTATGTTTCTTTTTTTCATCGGGAGCTGGCTTGGAAGGCGTTTTTTTATTGAAAAGGATTTCTGGTTTTTTAAGGCAAGAGATATAATAAGGGCCGAGGAATGGCTTCGAAAATATGGGTATTTGTTAGTGCTGTTAAATAGATTTTTCCCGGGATTACGCTCTGTTATATCTATTGCAGTCGGCATATCAAATATAAGGCCTTCGATGGTAGTTCTGTTTGCTCTTATCAGCTGCAGTGTATGGAATTTTATCTGGATATATACAGGTTATACGCTTGGAAGCAACTGGGAAAAAGTGACTGAAAGAATCACCTGTTTTATGATGCAGTATAATTTATTAATGCTGACAATAGCCGGTCTGGTAGTTTTTGTATATGTGGTCGTAAAGTTGATCAAAAGATACAGATAACCGTTTAGGGAACGTTGAAAACAGAAATTAGAAACTGGAAATTCTGCTCAATGTATTCGGCAATAACCAGTAGGGGCAAATCTTGTATTCGCACTTAAAACGTGCGAATAATGGGCATCCTTCATTTTGAGGTAAAAGTATTTAACACTTTTAATGGAACTAAAAATTGAGGCTTAAAAATATAACTGGAAAAATAAAACAATACAAGTAAAAAGCAGATCAATATTAATTAAGGGTCAAAAGCAGACTTGACCCCTTTCTGTTTGTGCGAGTCCCTTGGCAGGTACCGGGTTTACCCGCTCAGCTCTGCCTTTTCGATACAAAGGGCAAGATCATAACCTGACAGCTCCTACCACTACAAATGCTCCCCTTCCGCTACCCTCGCGAAACGGCTCGATATCCCGGATCTCATTCAATGGTTTCGAGAGGGTTTGTGCCCAGACCCGGTCTGTAAATCCTGCGTCATTTAAAAGCGCTTTCACCTCCGAAGCCGAATAGAACGTTGCCTCACGGTAAAATACACTTTCGGTCTGATGATTCAAATAATATCTGCCAAGTGCGCTTGTCCGGTCAATAAAACCGACAACGAGACTTGCCTGCGGTTTTAGCGTCCTGCAGGCTTCGGTGAGCATGGCCATGGGATCATTAACAAAGCAGAGAGTTGTAATAATAAGGCCATAATCGAAGACACCGTCTCTGAAAGGCAGGGCTTCGGCTATCCCTTTGCAGACCGATATACCTCTTTTTATGGCGTATGAAAGCATAGACCCGGATGGGTCAACACCTGTCTTAACACCAAGGGGTGCGGCAAAACGTCCTGTTCCGACACCAATCTCCAGCCCCAGTCCCTGCCGGGGCAGTAAGGCCCGGACAGCCAGCAACTCGGAATAATAGGCTGATTGGTGCCTGTCGAACCATGCTTCATAGCGATCGCAACAGGTATCAAAGATAGCTGATCCGGCAATAATCAAAATAATGATCCTCCAATATGGGAGACAGATATACACATTTAATACATTCTTGTGTCAAATGTGTATATCTGTCTCCCGGGAACTTAAAACATCCTATCACATCGAATTATTAAATGCATATAAATTTGCATATACACACTGATAAAAAAATGATATTTTGAAAATATATGAAAATAAAAACACAGGTAAGGACTCGCAGGTTCAGGGTTCAATCAAATCTTAGGAGATCCGAATATGAAAAAAAGTATCTTTCTGCTTGTATTTGTTCTTATTGTTTTATCCGGGTGTGTGAAACCGGACACTATCCCGTTTAACTATATTTCGAAGCCCCCACTCGGGCAGTCAGAAGCTCTTCCCGCAAATCTCGCCTTTACATCATGGGATGATACGCGTACAAAGATTGATCGTAACAACACAATATTAATGTTTATTCCTCTTGTACCCTATGCGACCACCGAGTCACAGAATGGTTCCGGTGTTAATTGGGCTGCATATCCTGGAAGAAGTGATTATAAGGAGTACAAAAGCTGGTGTACCGAAAATCCGGATTTTGTTCCCCTGGCTCCGAGAAGAGATAAAGATATCCTTCGCTTTATCTGCCGCTGCTTTAAGGATTCCAATATATTCAACAATGCGGGTTTTGAAGATAAGGACTTGCTGCCGGCCGATGTCGATTATATTGTACAGCCGACGTTCATTAAATATGCCAGGAAAGGCTGGATGACAGCTTACGGAACCAGCGTGATTGGCCCCTTGTTATACATATTCTCCCTCCCTGAAGGAGGCACCAGCCTTGATGTGGAATTTGGGCTGACGCTTGTTGAAAGGTGGTCCGGCAAGGAATTATTGAACCGCAGGTACAACACTGAAATAGATGAAGGCGTTTACTCGCTCTACAGTGAGAAAAACGTAGATGCCGACCTCGCTTTGAAACTCAGCCCATTTATTCAGGAATCACTTGATGATTTTGCTCAAGGAGTACGGAAGATTATGCCTCCGTTAACAGATACAAAATACTGGAGTAAAGTGGCGGAGGAACGTAATAAACGTCTTGCCAATGCGGAACACGAAAGGCTGCTCAAAGAGGCAAAGGATACCGGAAAAGCTCCGATCGATATTTATGTAGCCTATCCCTTAACAGGCATAAAGGTTTCGGAAAAAACAACTGTCCCACTGTATGGAGAGGTTAGCTCGCCCCTTTCTCTTTTATCCGTGAAGGTCTTTGCAAACGGCAAACGAATTCCACTCGCCGGTACCCTGAAAAAGGGAACCCATTCCATTTCGCTTGCCCTCTCACGGAAGATTGCAGTCCTGCCAAAGGAAAATACTATCCTTATTGAGGCAAGAGATGAAGCGGGCATTACCACAACAAGGGAAATCCATGTTACGGGAGAACCTCTTCCTGCCGGAAAATCCTCTCATGTCGCAGAGCCATCATTGCCGCCGGTACTGCCCGCAGGGTATTTCCATCATCGCCCTGCCGGAGAAGAAAAGAGATGGGCCGTCGTTATTGGAATTTCCGACTATAAAGACAATAGAATACCCCCCCTTCGCTATTCATCCAATGATGCAAGGGCTTTTTATTCCTGGTTGATATCACCAAATGGCGGACGTTTTTCGCAGTCAAGGGTTAAAATGCTTCTTGATATGGATGCAACCGGAAGGAAAATCAGGGATGCCCTGTACGTCTGGCTCAGGCAGGCAGATGAAAAGGATATAGTTGTCATTTACTTTGCGGGGCACGGATCACCGGAATCATCAGCCGCGCCCGGAAACCTCTTCCTGCTGCCAAATGATACCGAGTATGATAATATTGCAGCGACGGCCTTGCCTGTATGGGACATCAAGGCCGCAATCGAGAGGTTCATCAAGGCAAAAAAAGTTATTGTCATTGCCGATGCATGTCATTCGTACGGAATCGGCAAATCATTTGATATTTCAGGCAGGGCAGTAAATCCGGTCAGCTTCGGTTTGCGGGAGCTTACAGGGATAAGAGACGGTATATGCGTTATTAACGGCTCGGATGAAAATCAGCTTTCCCGGGAAGGCACAAAATGGGATGGGCATGGTGTGTTCACATATTTTTTGCTGAAGGGGCTGAAAGGCGAGGCCGACCACAACAAAGATAAAATTATTTCCATTGATGATCTGAACCAATACCTTTTCAAGAAGATGAGCAAGGCAACGAGGGGCGCTCAGACCCCTACGGTGGCAGGCAGGTTTAAACCTGAGTTTATGCTTGAATGATAAGGGAACTGGAAGAAAATAATCTACGCATATCGTGCAGAATTTTTGTTCGTCTTCAAGCCGTGGCAACATCTGCATAGTGAGATGAGCTATGCAGATGTTGCCACAACGCAGAAGACAGGCAAAAGGGCAGGCAGGATGCATAGATTATTTTCTGTAAGTTCCCTAAGCAGCGTCTGAACGAAAACTGCTGTTTTTCCCAATGTATATTCAGCCACCGATTCAAACGGATGGCGGATTTCCCGAACCGTTCATGCTGCAATCGGAAACACAGAGTAAGCGATGGAGCAGAGAATACCGTTCACGAATTGTCAGGGAAGATCCGGCAGATATTGAGAATGTTCGGGAACCGGGCATTATTGAAAAGATGGCGATTCGTCTTCCTGAACTGGCTGGTTTTCCATTCTCAATTAATGCACTGAGAGAAGACTTGCAGGTTTCACATCAATCCGTGACGCGGCGGATCGGCATGCTTGAAAATCTCCTGATTATAACGGAATCAGGGGAGGACATATTTATTGTCCGTTCCAGGTGTCAGATCTTTGTAAAAGCTGTCAAAAAAAGAAATGTCAGCCCGGTAAGTTACGGGAGTATTCCCAAAAAATAAGCAACATTATTGACCTTTTAATGGACTGTAAAACTCGAAGTTTTAGTTGCTTTGGTGGATTCGTCGCTTACGCTCCTTAATCCACCCTTCAAAGTTACGTTGGTAAGCCGACGCAGGGTGGGTTAAGCAAAGCGAATCCACCAAAAAGCGGGAAGTATCCCGCATTAAGTTGGTAGCCTTTTTTTGTGTTGCATCCGATAAAAGAGAAGGGTTAACTATTGATTTTGCCTTATCAAAAGAGAGTTTCGAGGCTTAAAAATATAACTGGAAAACTAAAAACATACATATAAAAAGC
>JAGGXA010000256.1 GCA_021163285.1 Deltaproteobacteria bacterium
ATACTATACCCGCAAACAAAACACGGCTTAAAGCCATAAACCAGGAATCGGAATAGAAATAACCGGGCAAGGCTCAGACAGCGCCCATCCATAAACAGCTATTTCGGAGTCTCGCGGGCTCGCTTACCTGCTCGATATCTGCATTGCGCTAAAATTTTAATCCTCAAAATAATCAATGTATTCCTGTGGTTAAAATTTCAGAGCGCCTTGATCTCGAACAAACTATCCTATTTATGGATAGACACTAAGTAATAGTTCAACAGGAGAGAAAACTTCCGCGAATCCCAGAAAATTGCCAATTCAGCTCCAAAATCCGGATCAGGGACGAGGACGAAATAACATCCCCAGGCAGGCGCACAGATTCAGGGAAGTTAATTTGTCCTCGTTCCTTATATCTGCCAAAGATAACCCTTTTTTCGTAAATGCGGACTATGGGTAAGAATGGAACCTTGAACCCATAAACGGCAACCATTATTTCAGGTATCCCTGCCGCTGCAATTCTAAAAGCACTTCCTGGGCAGCTTCGTCCGGAGTAATTTCCGTTGTATCCACTTTGACATCCGGGTTTTCCGGGGTTTCATAAGGATCGTCAACCCCTGTAAAGCCTTTAATCATGCCTGCCCGTGCCTTTGCATAGCTCCCCTTGCGATCCCTGTTTTCACATATTTCAAGAGGTGTTGCAACATAAACCTCAATAAACCCCCCCGGATACTGCTCAACCATCTCTCTGACCTGTCTCCTTGAAAGGCTGTATGGAGCAATAGGCGCACATATCGCAATTCCCCCGTTTTTTGTAATCTCGCTAGCCACAAAACCAATACGCCGGACATTAATATCACGGTGTTCTTTTGAAAATCCAAGCTCACTTGAAAGATGCCTTCGCACAATATCACCATCCAACAAGGTTACCGGCCTGTCTCCCATCTCAAGGAACCTTGAAAGAAGGACTTGTGCAATAGTAGATTTGCCGGCCCCGGACAAACCGGTTAAAAATACTGTAAAACCCTGTTTGTGTTTTGGGGGATATGCATTTCTCAGTTCAGTTATTACCTCCGGAAATGTAAACCACTCAGGAATATCACGACCGAACCTCAATAGATTCCTGAGTTCAGTCCCCGAAAGAGTTTTAATTGCTTCATTAGCTGATATTTCACTCCGTGGGATATATTTCTCCTTATCAGGAACGTAGACCATCTCTTCAAAGGGAATAATCTTTATCCCGATTTCATCCTGATATTCTTTCAATAATTCCTGGGATTCATAAGGTTCATAAAATGCCTTTCCATCCTTATCAAGCCCAGGCCCCGCATGATCTCTGCCAACTATAAAATGAGTGCAGCCATAATTTTTACGTATCAATGCATGCCACAGGGCCTCGCGAGGGCCTGCCATTCGCATGGCAAGCGGCAATAGAGACAAAAACATCATATTTGGAGTATAATAGGGACTTGCTGCCTGGTAACATCGGACTCGCGTGTAATAGTCAATATCACCTGGTTTGGTAAATCCGATTACAGGCTGCAATAACAGACCGGCCTTTGCATCTCTCATGGCCCTTAAAGTCATTTCAAACTGGGCGCGATGGAGAGGGTTACGAGTCTGGAGTCCCACCATTCGTTGCCAACCTAACTTCGCACAGGCGCTGCGCACCTCAGCAGGAGTCAACCTGAGATGTTTGAAATCAAAATGAAGGGGCATGCTTACTCCCTCAATCTTACCTCCGATATAATGGCTGCCGGTATGGTGAAGAAGATGATCTATACCGGGATGTGTTTCGTTCAGGGTGCAGTAAACCTCTCGGGCCTCTCTTTCCTTTTCAATGGGCCATATCTCTTCAACATGCATCACTGCCAGCATAAAACCTTCCGGATCCCTGAGCACCACGGATTGACCAGCTTCCAATCCTGCAGCTTCGACATCCGTTATATCAAGGCATACGGGAATTGGCCATATAGTTCCATCCTGAAGCCGCATCCTGTCAATAACCGATTCATATTCAGGATTCGTCATAAAACCGGAAAGAGGTGAAAAAGCTCCATTCATCAGAAGCTCAAGATCACATAGTTGACGTCCGGATAATGTAAGCGAGGAAAGATGCAGGGAAAGGTCTTTCAGTATTAAAGACCTCTCTTCATCTACAAGTAAATCTTTAAGTTCTCCACCGTGTGGTTTTATTAAATGAGCCAATATTTTCTCCGTAATTAATTTTGACCTGTATGGTTAGGGTTCTCAGGCGTTATATTTCAGAGGTTATTTCTCAAAAAAAAACATCTTATTTGTATTTTTCTGAAGTCTAATAATCTAATTATATAATTGCAAGCATAATTATAACTGTTAAGATGGCTGCAAGGATGCAGGGAACACAAAAAAGGGGCGCATGCAATGCGCCCCCTTTTTTTATTGAAATGAAGGGCATCCTTCATTTTTACTTTACACTTGACAGAAAAGCGGCGGCGGCATCCTGCCTTTGATTTAAGAGGCTATAAGCCTCTTCTGCAATTTACAATTTTTAGTTCCAATA
>JAGGXA010000021.1 GCA_021163285.1 Deltaproteobacteria bacterium
GCACCTGCCTGCAGCAGGCAGGTCTTCGGCAAACTCGACGCTTGCAGGATTTAGGTAATATCCATTTCGACAATTAAATAAAGTCGCGGCATGATTTTTGAATACTAATACTTGTCATCTTTTATTTACCGGTGGGTACAATACAAAAAAGTAACACAAATTAATAGAATAACTTTTTCATATTGCACCCCGGGAAATGAACATTGAACATCGTATTTTGAATGAAAAATTAGGCTACCAACTTAAAGCAGGACACTTTCCGCTTTTTGCTGGATTCGCTTCGCTTAATCCACCCTACAAAGTTCAGTTGGTAGCCGACGCAGGGTGGTTTTAGAAGTGTAAGCAACGAATCCACCAAAGCAACTGTCCTGCCTTACGTCGGTAGCCAAAAATTACGTGACTGTTCACGGAACGTTGAAAATTGAAATTAGAAATTCGGGCATCCTTCAAACCTGATTTACGCTTTGTAGATGTTGCTTTTCGTCTGGTTCCCATTCTCCAGCGTAGAAACCCGTATGGTATGCATCCCCACGCTGGAGCAGGGGAACTGAAACGTTCAAACTGTAAACTACATTTTGAACTTATTGAAGAATGCTCAGGAATCCATAAGTTATTACCCTGAATATTAACCTTCTACCTTCAACCTTTAAACACGTGAACGGTTACAAAGGTTATATCAAAATTAAACCATGGAGGCGCTTCATGAAAATTCCGTTTAATCGTCCTTTTATCATAGGTAAAGAACTTTATTATATCTCACAATCGGTAATAAGCGGCCACACAGCAGGCGATGGTGTCTTCACAAAAAAATGCCATGAATTGATAAAAGAAAAACTGGGCGCCAGGATGGTGCTGCTTACCACCTCCTGCACTGCAGCGCTTGAAATGTCAGCCATTCTTTGCAATATCGGCCCCGGCGATGAAGTCATTCTCCCTTCTTTCACCTTTGTTTCAACTGTCAACGCATTCTATATGAGGGGCGCAAGACCCGTGTTTGTCGATATCCGGCCTGACACATTAAATTTAGATGAAACAAAAGTTGAAGAGGCCATAACGGAAAAGACAAAGGTAATCGTACCCGTACATTACGGCGGTGTCGGCTGCGACATGGATGTTATAATGGATATTGCAAACAGGCACGGGCTTTTAGTGGTAGAAGATGCAGCCCATGCCTTGCATTCTGAATATAAGGAGCAATATCTTGGCACCATAGGGGATATCGGCGCCTTCAGCTTTCATGAAACCAAGAATTATATTTGCGGTGAGGGAGGCGCCATCATTTTAAATAATGAAGATTTTATTGAACGAGCGGAAATTGTTCGTGAAAAAGGCACTGACCGAAGCAAGTTTTTCCGGGGTGAGGTTGATAAATATACATGGGTGGATCTCGGTTCATCCTACCTGCCCTCGGATATCCTCGCTGCCTTTTTATACGCTCAGCTTGAAAATATGGATGAGATAGACATAAGAAGGCGCACCATTTTTGATTATTACCTCAAAACGTTAAGCCCACTCGCTGAAAAAGGGGTTTTAAAACTGCCCGTCATTCCACCTGAATGCCGCTCTTGCGGGCATCTTTTTTATATAATTCTCAAAGATGAAGAAATTAGAAACGGGCTGATGAATTACTTGAAGTCAAGAGGGATTGGTGCAGTGTTCCATTACTTGCCATTACACCTTTCAACTGTCGGCAGCTCCCTCGGCGGGAAAGATGGTCAGTTACCGGTTACGGAAAGCGTGTCCGGCAGGCTGCTTCGCCTGCCTCTGTTTTATGAACTTAAAGAAGATGAACAGGATTATATCGTCGAATCTATAAGGTCTTTCTTTGACCGGGGTCTGCAATGACAAAAACAGACAAAATAAAAAAAATCCTCACCAATACAGAGAATTCAACCGTTCAGAACAAGAGCATCTGTTTTCTTAAAGGAGACAGGACACCTGTTAAAACTGCGGGCAAGGGTTTTAAGGCCGGCCTACAGAACAGGCTGAAAAAGCATGGAAGGATCTACAAAACCCTGGTAGATCTTTTTAAGCCTGTTTTTGCAAATCCAGGTTATAGAAAAAAATGCAGAAAAATCCTGAAACTGTATGACGATAAAAACATTATCATAAACCTTGGGAGCGGACCCTCATATTACATGGGCAGAAAGGACATCATAAATATAGATATCTTTGCCTTTGACGAGGTGGATATTGTCGCGGATGCAGCAAACCTTCCGATTGAAAATGAATCGGCAGACCTGCTTATTAATTGTTCAATGCTTGAACATGCAGCGGATCCTGAGGCAATTATTACTGAGATGACAAGAATTGCCAAAAACGGCGCCCATATTATTTGTTACCTGCCATTTACGGCGCCTTTCCATGCCGCTCCTGACGATTTTCATAGATGGACATCTTCAGGGGCAAGATCCATTTTTCCGGATGGTTGTGAGGTAGAGGTCCTGATTGGTTCAGGCCCAACTTCAGGGCTCCTGTGGGTCTTCCAGGAATGGCTGTCGATACTGTTCTCTTTTGGTTCCCGTACCCTCCACGATATCCTTTTCCTTGGCCTGATGGTAATCACCTCACCCATAAAACTTTTGGATGTTTTTATGGTAAAACTGCCATTAGCGGAAAATATAGCAGGCGGATTTTGTGTAATAGCAAAAAAAGGGCCGTAACCATTGGCATCCTTCATTTTTACTTTACATTTGGCAGAAAAGTGGCAGCGGCATCCTGCCGCTGATTTAAGAGGCTATAAGCCTCTTCTGCAATTTACAATTTTTAGTTCCACCTAAAACCTGCATAAACTATTTTCATGAAGAAATTTATGCTTTTAATATCAACGAATTACAGAAATGTTGTGCTTGTATAACAC
>JAGGXA010000108.1 GCA_021163285.1 Deltaproteobacteria bacterium
GCAAGCGTCGAGTTTGCCGAAGACCTGCCTGCTGCAGGCAGGTGCAAGGCGGCAAGGGCGCAGACGTACTATGATACTTCAAGTCCTTGCCAACACCGCAGATTCGGTAAAATCGGCGCTCCTTAAGGGTAAACTGTTTTCAAAAATCACAACCTTTATGGCCGCATCAAATTAATGCGTGTTATACAATCACAACATTTCTGTAATTCGTTGATATTAAAAGCATAATTTTCTTCTTGAAAATAGTTTATGCAGGTTTTAGGTGAAATTATTGACTTGCACTGTTTTGCAAGGGCTGCCTGACCCTGCATCCTGAACCTCGTCCCTTGGGCATTTTTCATTGATGGGCGTAATTAATCTCTTGATCATACTCTTGACTGGACTCTTCCAGGGCCCTCAGGTATGCCGGTTTAAACAGCGTCCATAGCTGCATACCGACACGGTTTTGTATGCTGACGATCTCTTTCAGAACATGTCTGTTAATTAACGGGTTGACCAGTACTGCTCTTAAGACTACAATTTTCTGCGGCCGGTAGCGGGTAGATTCCAGAGTTGTCCTTGAAACAAAGGTAGTATCGTCCCTCCTTAAAGCCTTGTGCAGTTTAATATTGAGCGCATTTATAAAACAATTGATCTTCTTTATCCGATATTCGGCATCTCTTCTCTTTTGGAGGTTCTTTTTATGTAATTTCTGTGTTTCCCGGCATTCAAGGATATGCTGCATAATGTTGTTTGGAATGAAACGGTAATTGAGAATGAAAAGTTCAGGGTCATTCAGTGTCTCAAAATTTCCACAATTATCCAGGTTTCTTTTTAATGTATCAGTCGATTTTTTTGCCTGCCTGAATAAA
The DNA here is from genome assembly GCA_021163285.1 of Deltaproteobacteria bacterium. Taxonomy (GTDB): domain Bacteria; phylum Desulfobacterota; class DSM-4660; order Desulfatiglandales; family Desulfatiglandaceae; genus JAGGXA01. The sequence goes on from JAGGXA010000108.1 coordinate 852, forward strand.
AGCCCATACCCCTGTCTTCCCATAATTTTTAAAGCTGCCCATGGTTTCAGGCAGGCAAATGGGCGGGATCCTTCGATAGTAAATCTGCCCATATCTACTGAATTTCTACGGATAACATATTGTGAAAAATGTTTGATATAATGCAAATCTCTTTCATTCCGAAAGAGAACAACGCCCATGGTCATTGGGCAGTAAAGGAGTTTATGGGCATCTATTGATACTGAATCGGCTCTTTCAATACCTTTTAAAAGAGATTTATATTCATCAACGAGAAGAGCTGAACCTCCCCAGCATGCATCCACATGAAAATGTGCCCCTTCCTCATGGGCTATTTTTTCAAGCTCTTGAAGGTTATCCACACTCCCTGTCTCCGTGGTTCCGGCAATCCCTGTAATGGCAATAATTTTTGTTTTTTCTTTACCTTTGTCCTTTTTAAGGCTTCCCACGGTCCGGCGGAGTCTGTTGAGGTCAATCCGGTTATTATTGTCAACCGCTATATTTATAATATTATCTTCCCCAATTCCTAACAGACTGGCCGATTTTTTTATGGAATAGTGTCCTCTTGCCGAAACAATAATCACACCTCTGTCATATCCATAATAACGCAAAGCACGTTCCATACCCGATTTGCGGAGACCCGGGAAGTCAGCTTTTGGTGGAAATGCCTTTTCCCGGGCTACCAAAAGGGCAGTCAAATTCGCAAGGGTACCATCCGACGTTATGTTTCCGAGGGAAACACGATGGTTCTGGATATTCTTTTTGTAGAAACTTTCTCTTCTGTTAAAAATCAAATGATGAAGCCAGGCCAGAAATTCCCTTTCAACAAAGCTTGAAGCCTTGGCAGTTTCGATTTTGACCTGATTCTGGTTCAAGGTGACAATGATCATTTCAAGGAGGATCATAAAATAGGGAATGGCGCTGATCATGTGGCCGATATAGTATGGACTGGCTACCTTTACTGAATGGCCTATGACATTGGTTTTTATTTCGGAGAGCACATCCTTTATCAGGAGAGGTCTGTCAGGTATGGAAATTCGACTGAAGAGTTTACTCAGGTCGGGAAGTGAGATGCTGCTGTGAATCCCCCCCCTTTCCTGAAAAAAACTATGAATCATCTCAATAAGTTCATCTCCGAACTCAACAAATTTGTCAATTGAGTCAGGCATAATGAACAATTTTCTTAGATAATCTATGTTGGTTTTAACTTCTTTATGAGCTTTATTCATAAGCTTGTATAAAAAACCGACCTCTCTAATTGAATGTTCGCCGTTTATTTCACAGGAACAGCAAGCATACGCTCCACGGCTGCTTTAGCCTTTTGTCTCGTTTGTTCAGGCACTTTGACCTCTGGACCAAGGTTTTCGAGTGACCTCAAGACTTCCGTCAAACCGGTCCTTTTCATATCGGCGCAGATCATATCAGGATCGGCCGGGATAAATAACTTGTTCGGATTTGCCTTGGACAAAGGGTACAAAATACCCTCTTCAGTACCGATGATAAATTCATTACTGCTCGAACTGCCCGCATAGGCAATCATGCCTGAAGTGCTTTTCACCTCATCTGCAAGATCAAGTATTTCGGGCGGACATTCCGGATGTGCAAGGAACAGGGCTTTCGGATGAGCTTCTTTTACCTTCATGACCTGATCAACTGTCAGGTTATTATGAATGGGGCAATATCCGTTCCAATAACTTATTTTCCTGTCGGTCTTACTCTTTGTATATCTTGCAAGATTCTTATCGGGGGTCATCAGGATCTGCCGGGATGGATCCACGGAATTTGCCACATGGATCGCATTGGCGGAAGTGCAGCAGATATCGCTTTCAGCTTTGACCTCGGCAGTGGTGTTCACATAACTGATAACCACTGCATCAGGCATTTCCTTTTTTTTCTCTATCAATTGCTTTGCTGTAATCATTCCCGCCATAGGGCAGCCCGCGTTTAGCACAGGCAGGATTACCCTCTTTTCAGGGCAAAGGATAGATGCGGTTTCAGCCATAAAATGCACACCGCAGAAGACAATAACATCCGCATCCGTTTTGGATGCCTTGATAGACAGTTCCAGGGAATCACCGCAAAGATCGGCAGTATCCTGAATCTCGGGCCGCTGGTAGTTATGTACAAGTAAAATGGCGTTTCTCTTTTTGAGCAGGTCTCTGATCTTTGCCTGGAGCACCTTGACTTTGTCTTTATTTGGATCTGCTTGCATTATCTGTTTATTGCCCATCAGTTCTTTAACGAAAACCGGCATATTCCTCTCTTTTTAAACAAAGATGAATATCAATACAGGGTTCAGCAGGAAATAATTCCTGCATAAATCCAATTCACCTATTATATAATTATTTTTTGTTCAGGATGTCAAGATTTTTGGTGCAATATGACTGCTGGTTGAACCGGAATTCTTTGGTCTGTGTCAGGATGATGTCAAGGAATGCCCTGTGAACGCTTGCATATTTTCTTTATTTACATATTGTTTTGATGTATGAAATAAAGGTAGCCGATCATGGTTTAAATCCTGAAATTGAAAAACGTTTACAAAATAAATATCCGGTCTGTATACAGACCTCGAAAATCATAGATTGAATAAAAATGCGAAAGCCTTGTTATTCAGCTCTTTCGGCCCTTACACAATGATTTATTGGACAGACAAAAGCAAAAAGATTGATTAAAAACGGATTGTTTTCACCCTGCATTGGGATTTTTTCTGAAGGGCGGCCCCCTGTGTCTGCCCTTCAGAAAAATCTTGCCGATTGAAGTTGGTTTGTCACCTGTTTAAAAGAAAAGTGTCCAAAAAATTACGCTTAAAATGCCATTCTTTCCGAGGTCTGGTATAGGGAAAAATACGCAGGAAAGAAGTATAAGATGGATTCTCAGGAAATACATGAGTGTATTGCCGAGTTCGGCAAGATAAGGCAAAACGCCGGCCGGGACGAAGCAGCCCTTATGGAGGTTGCTCTCTTTGTCGAAGATCTGTTCGGGATTGTTTTGTCCGATGATGAAATCTGCGAGGAGAATCTCGGCGCTCATAACTTAACTGAAAAATTTGTTATGAAAAAACTTGATCCGGAGGGGATATGTGCGGAATTTGTGGAATAGTTAATATTACCAAGGGACCTCCTCCCGATATTGAGCTTATTACCCGAATGATGGGAAGGCTCAGACACAGGGGGCCGGATTCAAGCGGTTATTATCGCGACAGCCGGGCATTGATAGGTCATACAAGGCTTGAAATCATTGACCTTGAAACCGGCGCACAGCCCATGAGTAATGAAGATGATTCTGTATGGATCACTTTTAACGGTGAGATATTTAATTATATTGAACTGGCGTACGAACTCTTGGGTCTTGGGCATAATTTTAAGACAAAAAGCGATACAGAGGTTATTATTCATGCATACGAAGAGTGGGGAACTTCAAGTTTTGAACGTTTTAACGGTCAGTGGGCCTTTGCCCTGTGGGACAGGAAAAAAGGCAGGATTATTCTCAGCCGTGACCGGCACGGCATAAGACCCCTTTATTATGCTGCATGTAATAATAAATTCCTTTTTGCTTCCGAGATCAAGGCCCTTTTTGCAGACAAAGATGTTGAAAGAGACCTGGATATGGCGGGCCTTTCCGAAAGTTTCACCTTCTGGAGTCCTGTAGCCCCTAGAACCGCATTTAAGGGGATATCCGAGCTGCGGCCGGGCCACTATGCAGTCGTGGAAAACGGTCGGGTCATGAGCGGACCCTATTGGTCGATCTCTTTTCCCGATGCAGGAGCAGAAGACAATAAAAGAGAAGAAGAGAATGCCCGTCTTTTCAGGGAACTGCTGATTGATTCCTCTCAACTGCGTTTTACAAGGAGCGATGTGCCGGTAGGCGCCTACCTTTCCGGAGGAATTGATTCCTCAATTACTTCCTCTATTATCGCAAATTATACCGATGCCCCTTTAAGGACTTTTTCAATCCGCTTTACCGATTCAGAGTTTGATGAAGGCATTTACCAGAAGGAAATGGTCAACAGGCTGGGCACGGATCACAGGGAAATTGAGATAACTCACAAGGATATAGGGGAAATTTTCCCGGCAGTTGTATGGCATACTGAACGTCCACTTTTGCGTACAGCCCCCGCCCCTCTTTTTCTCCTTTCAAAACTGGTGCGTGAAACAGGATTCAAGGTTGTGGTTACCGGCGAAGGGGCGGATGAGGTCATGGCGGGGTATGATATCTTCAGGGAAACAATGGTTCGTTATTTTCTTGCCAGAGATCTTTCTTCGACAAAAAGGGCGAGTATTCTCCTGCGCCTCTATCCCTGGATGGCACGATCACCCGGCCGCGCCCCCGCATTTGCCCGCGCTTTTTTTGGAAAAGGTCTTGATCCCACTGATCCGGGATTTTCTCATCGACCAAGATGGGATACAACATCAACTATAAAACTGGTGCTTAATCCCGAACTCCGCCATGAGATGGAAAAGACGGATGTCGTCGGTGATCTGCTATCCGGATTACCGGATGCTTCAGAAAAATGGAATCCCCTGTGCAGGGCCCAGTGGCTGGAGATGGTTTCACTTCTCTCCGGATATATCCTGTCAGCCCAGGGTGACAGGATGCTTATGGCAAACTCCGTAGAAGGCCGGTTCCCTTTTCTCGATTGCAATCTGGTTGACTTTGCCAATCATCTTCCCCCCCGGCACAAACTTCTTGCCCTTGATGAGAAACATCTTCTTAAGACCGCATTTAAAGATATTATCCCCGAATCTATCCTTAAAAGACCCAAACAACCATACAGAGCCCCTGATGCGGCGAGCTTTTTCCATAGCAACACTCCTGACTGGGTGGATTGCATTACAAGTGAGCATGCAATAAAAAAGGCGGGCATTTTCAATCCGAAAGCAGTCTCAAAACTCCTGGCCAAGTGCCGTAAGGTAAAAGGCCTCGGAATGAGTAATACGGATAACATGCGAATAGTTGCGATCCTGTCCACCATGCTTCTGCACCACCAGTTTCTTGAAGAAGATGGCAGGGGCGAATGTGATGAAAGACCTGCCGTGCCTGTAACAGCAATAGACATGGTAAAACATTTCCGGCATACAGTTTGTTGGTCTGGATGATGTGGCTGAACAATAAGGATGGGTTCAGTGAAGAACCTGAAACTATTTGAATGTGCCTGATTAATGTTCCGGCACGATTAATTACCCGAAGTTGATAATGGATAGCGCGATTGTCAAAGAACTATGTTTACAGGGAGCGGTGGCAACATCCGGAAAAATCCATCATGCGATTAAATTTTGCCTGACTGGTCCGCCGATACGAATAAAACACAAAAAAGGAAAGCCAATGGGCACGTGCATCCGGACAACATTTCCGATGGTTTATTGATGCCGTCGGTAGTTAAAAATATGCCGGCATAGCCCGTGCCGATCAATTTTTTTCGAAATTCTGTTCGCCTTAACTTAAAAATTTGTATAAGGCGTGGTTCCAAGACTGCGTTTTCAACTCTTCATTATCTGCTTGCAGTTTTCAGGTTACAAAAAAATATTGTTGTGGCAGGAATTTATTATGCCGAGAAAGTCGAGGATTGCTGCACCTGGGGCTTTGCATCACATTATCGCCCGGGGTAGCGAGCGTTTATTGAAGAGGGTGTCCCCAAGATTTCCTTCTTTCTTGACAATCGCCGGTTGCGAGCATATTATGAAGTTAAAATGTGTTTAAGAAGTGATTCATGAAAAGAAAGTGTGGGGGAATGGTTATGAGTTCATTATCTATCCGGGGCGTTGATCCTCAACTCGCTACTGTTCTTAAACAGCAGGCCAGGAAGTCACAAAAAAGTATCAACCAGTTTGTTTTGGAAATATTGCGGCAACATGTTGGTTTGATGAAAGAAAAACATTTCACGAGAGAGTATGACGATCTGGATAATCTTTTTGGCCGCTGGTCAGACGAAGAGTTTGCTTATATCCAGGGCAAGATTGATGGGGAACGGAAGATTGATTGGGAGCTTTGGGAATGAATAAAATTCTCATTGACACCAATATCTATTCTCGCGCCATGCTTGGTGATTCTAATGTGACCGCTGCACTGCGCCAGGTTAATCATATTGGTATCTCGGCCATCTCCATCGGTGAGTTGTTATCAGGTTTCAGGGGTAGTAACAGGGAGCAGGAGAACCGGCAGGAACTAGGACAATTTCTTGATTCACCCCGAACCTGTCTTTATGCACTGGATGAAAATACTGCTGAATATTACAGCTCGGTGTTAAATCAGCTAAAAGAGCAGGGAACAACAATACCCACCAATGATATCTGGATTGCTGCAACAGCCTTTCAGTATGGTCTGCCGCTCTACACATTTGATAAACATTTTTCTAACATTGCCGGTCTTCTCCGGCGCTAAGGAACGAGGACAATGGGGACAGAAAGACATAAATTGCCCCGAGTTATGTCCATAACCGTTTAACCTAAATCCTGCAAGCGTCGAGTTTGCCGAAGACCTGCCTGCTGCAGGCAGGTGCAAGGCGGCAAGGGCGCAGACGTACTACGATACTTCAAGTCC
>JAGGXA010000118.1 GCA_021163285.1 Deltaproteobacteria bacterium
AACATTTTACTCCTTTATTTAATTTTTCCCCAAAATGAACAAATACCTTTTTAAATTATATATATTTTTTATCAAGAATTTGTCAAACAGAACCTTTATTATACCAAAATATAACTGTTCCCTCCCCTCGTCCCATTGCTCTGCGTCGGCCTGCTCCGGGAACGTGGCTGCCAACGTAAGGCGGGACAGTTGCTTTGGTGGATTTGTCGCTTACGCTCCTAAAACCACCCTGCGTCGGCTGCCAATTGAACTTTGCAGGGTGGATTAAGCAAAGCAAATCCGCCAAAAAGCGGAAAGTGTCCCGCCTTACGTTGGCAGCCGGGAACGTAGAGCGTCTGAGTATGCGTTACCACGCTGAAGCATGGTAACGAGGGAGTGAACAATTGCCGTTTATTTTATTGCATATAATAATTCAATAAAATAGAATTATTAATAAAGTCAAAATTTGATATATTATTAAATGAACAGGCGGAATGTCATGGAAAGTATGTTTGTTCAAGGAAGATACAACCATGCTGGCGAAAGATTGGATGACAAGCACAGTCATAACTGTTGATGTAAATAAATCTATGCAGGATGCAATGAACCTGTTAAAGAAAAATGAAATTCGCATGCTTCCGGTAATGAAAGGTGGCAGTATGGTGGGAATAGTCACTGACCGTGATCTTAAAAATGCGCAAGCTTCTGATACCACAACCCTTGATATCCACGAACTTTTATATCTGATTTCAAAAATTGAAGTCAAGGATATCATGAGCGAACCTCCTGTCACGGTTCCAATCGATTATACGGTAGAAGAGACGGCAAAACAGCTCCTTGAGAACAAAATATCGGGAGCCCCCGTGGTCGATTCTTCCGGGCGTATAGCTGGGGCTATAACTCAAACAGATATGTTTAATGCTATGATTAGTTTGACCGGGGTTGGGATAGGAGGCTGTCCGAGAATGCCCTTTTCCCAAACTCTGCGTTATGCGAAAAAAATTATCCTCGGAATATTAACCATATGCCTGCGGTAATTTTTTTTCGCAGGCCTTGATTTTGGAAAAAATTGCTGTTCTCGGACAGCCTCCTAGAATGCATTCAGGTTGCCATGCATTTAGAAGACAGGCCCGGGACTGTAAAGGAAGTATCGGATATTATCAGACAGTTTGGAGAACGAACAGTATCTGTTTTAAGTTCTTTCGGCAGGGCGCCAAAAGGATATTTCAAGGCATATATTCGTTTCCACAGTATTGAACGTTCAGAGATAAATCAACTAACAGAAAAACTCAAAAAAGGGCCCTCTGCTTTATATGGTTGATCATTTTGAAAACAAAAGAGGAATTCATTTTTTCTGATCTGGCTGATGTGTTACAACTTTACAATTTGTAAAAATAATCGACATTTACCATCTCCGGCTCTCTTTATGAAAATTACTGCGTAAACATTATTTTCTATATATTTTCAACCTGTTAACACGTGCCTAATAGATATTTCCTTACTGGCACATGTTTTGCTTTTTATATTAAGATAAGGTTGTTTATAACTCATTAAAAAATAAGACTGTTTGGCATCCTTCATATCGCTTTAAAAGTATCAGGAGGCTGTCCGAGATGGGCAAACAATTTCCACGAGGATGTATATATGCTTGTTAATAAAAAATATGTATCAGTTCAGTTCAGCGAGTCAAAACTTAAAGAAAGAAACAGGGAATTGTCCATTCTCTTTGAAATAAGTAATTTCCTGGCTGCATCCATGACTCTTGAAAATCTGCTTGAGGGTGTTCTTGCCAAAGTAATGGAATATTTTGATATGGAGGCCGGGAGAATATATCTCATGGATGATGAAGAGCGGAACCTGAATCTTTTAGCGTATAGTGGCATAAAACCTGAGGGCCTGGAGCTGATTCATCTCGATGAAGGTTTTTCAGGCAAGGCTGCAAAGACCAGGTCATTTATTGCTAAGTATGTTTCGGAATCGGAAGATAAAAACCGGGCAGCTCTTCTTGCCGGCAAGGGGATCAAGATAATCATGTGCGTACCCCTTATCAGCATGGACAAGGTTTGCGGGGTCATGAATCTCGCAACCAGCAGGATCATAAAACTTGATCAGAATAAAATCGACCTGTTATCTGCTATTGGAAACCAGATCGCCAATGCTGTAAATAACAACAGGCTTTTTGAAAAGCTTACGAAACAGATTGAAATGATTAAAGAAAAAGAGGAAATGATCAAATTTTTCGCATATTCAGTTTCGCACGATTTAAAGAGCCCTGCCACTGCCGTTTATGCCCTTGCTAAAAGGCTTCAGGAAAAGTATGGGGAATTTCTCGATAAACAGGCAAAAATGTGCTGCGATCAGGTTTTGAAGACAGCGGAACAGATTGCACTTCTTGTCGATAAAATTAACATGTACATAGCTGTAAAAGAAGCTCCCTCACATTTGGAACGAGTCAAAATCAAAGAAATCACGGAAACGATCAAAAGCGAATTTTCCGACCTGTTTGAGAAACGCCATATCAGATGGTCAGAACCGGATTCTCTGCCGGAGATTATAGCGGATAAACTCTCACTCATAAGGGTTTTTACCAATTTCATTGATAATTCCCTGAAATATGGGGGCGATGACCTGCATGAAATAAAAATGAGACATGAAGAAGATGATTCGTTCCACATATTTTCCTTCAGTGATGACGGCGTAGGAATAAAAGAAGAAGCCAAAGAAAAAATTTTTAAGATATTTAAAAGGGATGAAACATCAAGAGGGAAGCCTGGCTCCGGTCTCGGGCTTGCTATTGTAAAGGAAATAGCAGCAAGCCATGAAGGTCGTGTATGGCTTGATACCAACCAAAAAAAAGGAGTTGTTTTTTATGTTTCCGTTTCAAAGAATTTGAAAGAGACTAAAGGAAAACAATAAGTGACGAGGACGAAATAACATCCCCGGGCAGGGTGTGATGCATAGTTGGGGAAATTAATTTGTCTTCGTTCCTAACCGTTCGCAGCCCGGTTCCAATGTTCTGCATTGGAACGTATTTTGAGACGCTCTGCAGCGGCCTGCGCTGAAAACATAGGGCATCCGGGTTCCTGCGAAAGCGGAAATCCTGACACTATTACCATTTATCCTTGAACCTTGAACTTGTGAACGCTTACCATAATTATAAAAAGGGAATTTATTATGAAAGAAATAAAGAAAGTATTATTTCCTGTCGATTTTTCGGAGGTTTCTCCCAAAATTGTGCCATGGGCGCTTACTATAGCGAAAAAATTCAATGCCGAAATTCACCTGCTTTTTGTTGTGCGCCGGATGGAATATTTTACAGGTATATACGTCTCGCAAGTTTCCATTGCCGATTTTGAAGATGAGGTTTTAAAAGGAGCTGAAAAAAAGATAGTAGAATTTGCAGACAAGTATTTCAGCGGATATCCTGTATGCAAGAGCAATGTGATAGTCGGAGATGCAGTCGAAGAGATTATAAGATATATCAAATCCGGGGGAATTGATATGGTTCTTATCGGCACCCATGGAAGGAACCCTATTGAGCGAATCTTTTTTGGGAGTGTTGCAAGAGGCGTGATCAAAAAATCGCCTGTCCCTGTTATGACCGTCAATCCGAATCTGGTGTCCGAAATTTGAAAATCTGTAATTTTTGCAATCGGTTACCTGTTCAGACTTACCACTCGTTCGTTTTGTTTAATTAGGACTCGCGCAAAAATAACTTAACATTTTGGCATCTCATCTTCAGGTCATTTTCGGCAGATTTTAAAGAGCAAAAACCTTGAAATAGTCCCTTATCGCTGCGCCTTTTGTTCTTTAAAATCTACCGAACCTAACCCAAAACCGAGCGCCAATTCTGTAAAGTTGTTGTTGCGCGAACCCTTAATGCCTGAACGAAAACCATGAAATTTGTTTTCTCCATCGTAGGGTTGGGATTATTAACATATTGAAGTTGTTCCTTTTCTTAATTCAACATTTAAAATTGTGCCTGAACGAAAGACACGGTTTTCGTTCGGGCGCAAAATAATTTCTTGCTTTTATACTGTTACGTATATTAGCTCCTAGAAGGTGTCAGGTGGGGAAGAAATTTACGATCTTGATAGCGGATCGCAACCGCAATGTAAGAGAGTTCCTGAAGCGTGAAATGATTGAGGCAGGCTACAGCGTTCGGGTGGCAGGAAATGGCCGGGAGGTTTTGAAATGGGTTTATAATTATGAGCCGATTGATCTCCTGATTCTTGATCCTGATCTCCCTGACGCAGGCGAATTGTCCATACTGGAAAAGATAGTGGGTCGTATCCCTACATTACCGGTTGTGGTTCACGCATTTTCCTCAGACTATGCCAATAACCCGTCCGTTATGGATACCATTGCATTTGTGGAAAAGAATGGGAGCAGTATCGAGCATTTGAAAAAAGTTATTTTTGAATTGCTCCGGAATTAAGATGCTTCATATAATCCATTATAATAGTTCAGCAGTAATACGAACTTACAGGAACCTATTGAAAAAAATAGTAACTATTCAGGTAGATAGGTTGAAGGCTGTTAGAGAAAAGCGCATTTTGAAGCCATGTTTGGCGCAAGGACCAGACATTTCCGCCAAAGTACGGCAATTGTGCTCTTCTGTCCCCTTCAGCCTTCAGCCTAAACTGCTTCAGCCTGACTATGTGAGTAGTTACAAAAAATAAACGATTTGAAAAAAAACATAAACCATTACGATTAATCAAACCCTGAATATGGATGAAAAAAACCAGCCAACCAGTAATTTTTACCGACTGTTAAAACGAAATATCCTTTTGACTATTATCCTCGTGTCTGTTACCCCCATGATCATTGTAAGCGGGATTATCCTTGTCCAGTTCCATATTTCCTATCAGAAAAAAGTTCGTATTCATCTCGAAACACTCGTAAACAAGCACAAGCTGAATATTGATTTTTTCTTAAAAGAAAAACTGGCTGATATCCGATTTATTATAAAGAACTTTAGTATTGAACAGTTGAGTGATGAATCTTTCCTGCAAGATGAATTAAAGATGCTTCAGGAAGAGTTTGGCCCTGTTTTTGTGGACCTCGGAGTGATTAATCCTGATGGAACGCAGGTAGCTTATGCTGGTCCGTTTAAATTGGGCAAGGCAGATTATTCTTCTGCTGACTGGTTTCAAGGGGTCATGAAGAGCAGGTATTTTATTAGCGACGTATTCCTCGGGCTTCGCGGTCTGCCCCACTTCATCATTGCGGTAAGGGAAAGTTATCAGGGGAAATCCTGGATTTTGAGGTCTACAATCGATTTTGTGGCATTTAATAACCTGGTAGAAAATATCCGTATCGGGAAGACAGGTTTCGCTTTTATCGTTAACAGGAAAGGGAAATTTCAGACAAAACCTCTCTTTGACGTTACGCAAGGCAAAGGGCCTTACATGGATTTCGTAAAGAACAGTAAGACATCAAAAAATAATATTTATACCGTTGCGCAAAAAGATGAATCAGGAATTAATAATATTTACGTTGCGGCTTTTCTCAAAAATGGAGATTGGCTCCTTGTATTCCAGCAAAAGTCATCAGATGCTTATTCTGATTTCAGCAGAACCTTGGACATTGCCCTTGTTATTATTCTGCTTGGCGCTCTCAGTATTATAACCATGGCAATAATCCTTTCAAAAAGGATGGTGCGTCGTGTTTCCAAGGTAGACCGCGAAAAGCAGATGATGAACAAACAGGTGGTTGAAACAGGCAAACTGGCATCTATAGGTGAACTGGCATCAGGAATTGCCCATGAAATAAATAATCCGGTCGCCATTATGGTTGAAGAGGCAGGCTGGATTGAAGATCTGTTGGAAGAGGAGGATTTAAAACAGTCTGAAAACCTGGATGAGTTTTTAAGGGCATTGCAGCAGATAAGGACCCAGGGTAAACGATGCAAGGGAATTACGCATAAGTTATTGAGTTTTGCAAGAGAGACGGATTCAAGGATCCAGGAGGTACAGGTAAATGACTTGATCAGGGAGATTGTTTCTATTTCTGAACAAAGAGCAAAGTACAACAATATATTAATTAATACACACCTTCAGGAAGAACTCCCGTTTATACTGGCTTCGCAGTCTGAATTGCAGCAGGTTATGCTTAATTTGATCAACAATGCAAATGATGCCATGGAAGATAAAGGGGGCGCCATAGATATAACAAGCATGATCGAAGATAATTCGATGGTTATCAAAGTAGCTGACACAGGCCCCGGCATACCGGCTGTAAATCTTTCCAGAATATTTGATCCTTTTTTTACGACCAAACCGGTTGGAAAAGGAACAGGCCTTGGATTATCTATCTGTTTCGGCATTATTAATAAAATGGGCGGGGAAATGAAAGTGGAAAGCAAGGTAGGTATGGGAACGACATTTTATATAAAAATCCCATTAAAAAAAACAGATAAAGGTAGGAATACGACAACGGATAAAAACTCTCAGGCTGCATAATGTCTGAACAAAACCATAAATTTTGTAAATGTTCACGGGTTTAAAGGTTAAAGATAAAAGGTTAAAGGTAGAAGGTAGAAGGTTAAAGGTTAATAGCTCAATATTCAGGGTAATAACTTATGGATTTCCGGGTATCCTTCAATAAATTCAAAAAATAGTTTCGAATTTGAACGTTTCCCGTTCCCGCGCTCCAGCGCGGGAACGCATAACATACGGGTTTCTACGCTGGAGAATGGGGATCAGAAGGCTGTCCGGGAACAGCAATTTTTTTCAAAATCAAGGCTTGCGAAAAAAATTTCCGCAGTCATATAGTTGATATCGGAGTCTCGCAAGCTCGCTTACCTCCGAGGATAATTTTATTCGCGTAACGCAGAGTTTGGGAAAAAGGGCATTCCCGGACAGCCTCTTAGACAAAAAACAACATCTGCAAAGCGTAAATCAGGTTTGAAGGATGCCCGAATTTCTAATTTCAACGCTCCGTGAACGGTTACTTTTTTCAAGGGACCTAAACAAAAACACATAAGAAAAGGAAGATAACGCATGGCTATAGCAAATGTATTACTTATAGATGATGAAGTTCCATTTGTGGAAACAATGACCAAACGTCTGATCAAGAGAGATATTGATATAGTTTCTGCTCATAGCGGTCAGGAAGCGATTGAAAAGCTTAAGGATAATCATACCATAGAAGTGGCGATTTGTGACGTAAAAATGCCCGGAATGGATGGCATAGAAACACTTAAGGAGATAAAGAGACTTTTTCCTCTCGTTGAAGTCATCATGCTTACCGGACACGCTACCATTGAGACGGGTATTGAAGGGATGAAATTGGGGGCGTATGATTATCTGATGAAGCCCTGCGATATTGATCAACTTATTACTAAGGTGAAAGAATCGGCGGCCAGGAAGAGAGAACATGAAAATAAAATTATAGAAGCGCGGATGAAAGAAATTACCACTCGCCGCGCTTAGGGACGAGGGCGAAATAACTTCCCCAGGCAGGCGCGCAGACTCAGGTCAGATTAATATAGTGTAATAATTATGATGGAAAACAAAGACGTAAAAGCTGAAAGCATAAAATTGCTTATTATAGATGATGAAGTGGGTTTCGTCAACATCATGACCAAAAGGTTAAGAAAAAGAAACATGGATGTTACACCTGCAAACAGCGGCACAGAGGCTATGCAGCTTATACGAAAACACGATTTCGATGTTGCAGTGCTGGATCTCAAGATGGTGGACATGGATGGTATAGAAGTCCTCAAGATATTTAAGAAGGCATACCCTGAAATGGAAGTGATCATGCTGACAGGCCATGGTTCGGAACAGGCGGCCAGGGAAGGCATTGAATTAGGCGCCTTTGACTACCTGTCAAAACCTTGTGAACTCGAAGAACTTATAGTCAAGATAAAAGAGGCTTATAAGAAGAAAAAGGGGAACTGAAATTGTAGTTTTTTCATGGAACTCGAAAGTCCAAAGTTCTTTTAACGCATTGATATTCCTATGAGGCTGTCCGGGAATGCCCTTTTTCCCAAACCCTGTGTTATGCTCAAAAAATTATCCTCGAAATATCAACTATATGTCTGCGGTAATTTTTTGAGCAAGCCTTAATTTTGAAAAAAATTGCTATTCTCGGACAGCCTCCTGGTGTTGATTCATTTGTGACGTCATTCCGGCAAAAGCCGGAATCCGGAATAAGTCCAACAGGATAATGAACCTGGATGCCGGATCGAGTCCGGCATGACTCCAAATCCTCGGGCTGTTGAGTCAGGTTCGCGCAACAGTAACTTTACAGAATTGACGCTCGGATTCAGGTTAGGTCCGGAGTCTCGCAGGCTCGCTTACCCGGCAGATTTTGAAAAGCAAAAGGCGTACCAATAGTGGGCTGTTTTAAGGTTTTTGCTCTTTAATATCCGCTGAAAATGACCTGAAGATGAGATGCTAAAAAGTTAACTTATTTTTGCGCGGGCCTTTAGGGGAAAAGGTTTTTAATGTTTTGATTTATTAAAGATATAAAGGAGGAGAAATGTTTTTCAAATCAAAGGGATTCCAGCTCTGTATAGCATTTGCACTCGGCATTATAGTCATGCTTTTGCCAAGGCCTGAAGGCACAAAATTCAAGATAACAGGCGACATAAATCAGGTGTTATTACAAAACACAAGTCAGTGCTTCTCATTAGTCTCTGCCGATAAAGATCCGGCCAAAGGATATATTGTAGAAGCAAAAGAACCGGGCTCTTCAACATCAACGGCTGTATTTTTAAGAGATAAATGCTCTGAATTAAAAATGGAAGGCGTTGATGTCAAATATGTTAACGGTCTGCCGCCAAAGGCCAAAAGATTTCTGGCCATTCTCGTGGTGCTTATTTTTCTCTTTGTGGTAGAGCCTATTCCCCTTGAAATTACGGCAATATGTATCGGTGTATTTCTGGTGATTATGAATGTTGCGGATGTAAAAGGGGCCTGGTCTCCATATATGCACCCTGTAGTTGTATTTATTATGTGTTGTCTCATTTTTGCCATTTCCCTCGAAAAGTCAGGTCTCACAAAAAGGCTCGGATATTTTATCATACAGAGGGCGGGAACGAGCGTTACCAGTTTTACCTTTATCCTTGCCATAGGTCTCGGCATATCTTCCTCGTTTATGCATGATGCCGCTGCCTGTGCAATAGGTATCGTTACCATGCTCCCGCTTATGCGCGCGGTCGGCATTGAACCTCACACAAACACGGCAAAGTTTATGATGCTTTCAATTCCGTTTGCATGTTCATGCGGTGGCATGGGGACACTTGTCGGTGGTGGAAGGTGCATGGTCTCCGCCGCCTTTCTTCAGGAATTTACCGGCATTGAGATTTCATTTCTGGACTGGATCAAATATGCCATGCCTGCAGCTATTATAACGGTTCCGACCGCAGTTATGATAGTATATTTTGTTTTTCGTCCGGACCCCAAGTTTAAGCTCCCGAAATTTGATGAAGAGATAGGCCCCTGGACTTCTGTTGAAAAAAAGGCCCTGATTATTATCGGGCTTGCATTTGTTCTGTGGTTGACAAAGGGGTTTCATCATGTTCATTATTCGATAACAGGTATGCTGGCAGTAGGCGCTCTTGTCCTTTTTGGTGTGCTTAAATGGGAAGATATACAGAACAATCTCGAATGGGGAACGGCCCTTTTTATTTTCGGAGGTGGAATTTCTCTCGGCCTGGCCATGGGTTCTTCCGGGGCTGCTGATTATTTCGCTCACCTTTTCTTTCCCCTGGTACAGGGAAAGGGCTGGCTGGTTATGTTTATCGGCGTTGGCGTCTTCGGGGCGCTTGTAACAAATGCCATGGCAAACGTGGCGGCCGCGGCCCTGATCTTGCCGATTGTTATCCCAATGGCCCGGCTCGAAGGAGTGAATCCGATTGTGATTGCCCTCTGTCTTGGAATGGCCACCTCTTTTGCCATGCTTTTGGTCATCGGTTGTCCCCCGAATGCAATTTCTTACAGCTATAAGTATTTTAAGGCATCCGACCTCACCAAAGCAGGCCTGGTGGCTACACCTGTTCTCCTTATAGTCCTGATCATAGTAACCTCTGTCTGGTGGAGGATACTTGGCCTGGTTTGAGAGTATTTTGAAACGATGGGAAAGCAAATCATATAACCTAAAACCTGCATAAACTATTTTCAAGAAGAAAATTATGCTTTTAATATCAACGAATTACAGAAATGTTGTGCTTGTATAACACGCATTAATT
>JAGGXA010000209.1 GCA_021163285.1 Deltaproteobacteria bacterium
CATCAAATTAATGCGTGTTATACAAGCACAACATTTCTGTAATTCATTGATATTAAAAGCATAATTTTCTTCTTGAAAATAGTTTATGCAGGTTTTAGGTAAAAAATGTTAAGTTATTTTTGCGCGAGCCCTGGAGGCTGTCAGGGAATAGCGGTTTTTTTCAAAATCAAGGCTTGCTCAAAAGATTACAGCAGACATATAGTTGATATTTCGAGAATAATTTTTTGAGCATAACGCAAAGTTTGGGAAAAAGGGTATTCTCGGACAACCTCCTGAGATTCTGCTCTTAAAAAGATGATACATAAATGCTGCGCAACTCAAAAGGCTATACTTTTATTGAGCTTTCCATAGTTATTTTATTGATAGGGCTTATGTGTGCAATAGCCATCCCTCGATTTCGATATGCAATATTGACCGATAACCTGAAGAAGACGACTCGTCAAATGGTCGGCATAATTAAAAATTTAAGAACCGAGGCGATTCGGGAGCAAAAGGTATATATTTTGCGTTTTGATCTTAAAACGAACAGTTACCGGATCGAATCGCCGGCCATGACGGAAGAGGAACGGATGACTTCACGAGAAAGGGCCATTTTTCTTCCTGCAGATGTTCGTATTCTTGATATTCAGCTCAGTGGAAAAGGAAAAAAGATGTTCGGCGAGGTAACAATCCGGTTTAATAAAAAGGGTTACGTTCAGCAGTCGGTAATTCACCTTGGCGCAGATGACGGCAGAAAATTTACTCTTGTATTGAGCCCTTTTCTCGGAAGGATCAAGGTTCTGGAAAAATACCGGGAATTTGAAAACAAGTTGTAATTGAATTGAGGGTATCCTTCATTTGTCAGTTTACACTTTTGAAATAACAATGGAACATAGATGCTTACAGATAAGTTTATTTTTTTAAAAAAGCGTAAGTTCCCTAAAGTACTTTTTAATGGATATGAAGGATGCCGAATTGAGTAGTTCAAATCTATGCGGAAAAAACTCCGAGCAAATATATCTTATGGTTTTACCCTCCTTGAAGTAATGATAGCAATGACTATCATCGCTATTGCTCTTACTGCAATTATGGGCTCACAGTCTCAGAGCGTGACCATTGCTAACGAAGTAAAATTCAACACTACCGCGCCACTCCTTGCTCAGACCAAAATTACCGAAATTGAAATAAAAGAACCTGATGAAACTGTTTCCGATTCGGGTAGTTTTGGTGAGGATTTTCCCGGCTATTCGTGGAAACTTTCGGTTAAAGAGGCTTCTTTGCAATGTCCTGAGGCGGTTTCTGATCATCTCAAGCAGATAGATTTGACTGTTTCCTGCGGATTGGGTGAAAACTACCGGTACAGCATCCGGCTGTATCAATTTCATTAATAAGTTACAGTTATAGAAATAAATGTATATAAAAACCACCAAAGGTTTTACCCTGCTTGAGGTTTTGATTGCCATTTCTATCCTTGCCATTATTATCTCAACGATCTTTGTCTCCTATACCGGCACCTTCAGGCTGATTGATGATATTGAAGATCAGGCGGAGATCTATGGAATGGCCCGTATAGCGCTTAACAGGATGATTGAAGACCTGGAATGCAGTTATCTTCCCAAGTTGGGAGATGAAGATGAAAATGAAGGTGAGGAAGGCGCAGTTCCGAAAGAGCGGCTGGGATTTGTGGGAAAGGACGAAGAGATCAAGGAAAGGAGCGCTGATTCGCTTAGCTTTTTATCCAGAGCAGATATTCTCCTGCATGAGGATGAAAAAAAATCCACCATAGCAGAAATAAGTTATGAAGTCAAGGAAAGTCAGGATCAGGAGGGATTGACGCTATACCGCAGGCATAGACCCGAACTTGCTGAAGAATCTGCTGCCTTGCCCCTCTGTGACGGTCTCTATTCAGTGAATTTTACCTATTACGATGCCGACGGCGGGGAACACCGCAACTGGGATTCAAAAAATGATGATTTTGAAGGAGCGGCGCCGGCCTTGGTATTTATCTTGATTGAATTTATTAACAAATCAAACCCCGAACTACCCTATAAATTTATGACAAAGGTTATGCTTCCAATTTCAAGGGAATATGAGTAGACTTCTTAAAGATAATGGTGGGTTCGCTCTGATCCTTACAATCCTGATTATCAGCGTAATCGTCACATTGTCTCTTGAACTCAATTCTTCTATGCGGACGGATCTCCAGTCTGCCGCCAATTTCAGGGAAAGCGTCAGGCTGGGCTGCATTGTCAGATCAGGGTTTAATATTGCCGCTGCCATCCTTATTCATGATAATGAGGACAATAATGAGGATTCCTTGCGTGAAGACTGGGCGAATTCAGATGATATTTCTTCTAGGTCCGCCTCTATGTTTGAGCAGGGCCGCTTTGAACTATCTATTACCGATCTGTCCGGGAAGATCCAGATAAACTCTCTGGTGGATGAGGACGGTGATATCGATGAGAATCATAAAAAATTTTTAGAGACTTTTTTAGGCCTGAAAGAATTCGGTCTTGATCCTGAAAAAAGGGAATCTATCGTGGATGCCATCACGGACTGGATGGATGAGGATGATGAGGTGACCGGTTTCGGCGGCGCTGAAAACCCCGATTACCAGGTGCTTCCTTATTCATGCAGAAACGGCCGCCTTAATTCAATTGAAGAGCTGCTCCTTATAAGGGGAATTACAAAAGAGATTTTTTATGGTACGGAGAAAAAAAAGGGGATTTCAGAATATTTAACGGTTTATGGCAACGACGGCAAGATAAATATTAATACGGCGGATCCTGTTGTATTGACAGCCCTTGCCGGATATATTTGCGAATCCGAAGACATGGCCAAAGACTGGATTGCATACCGTGAGAAAGAAAGCAGTGATCTGTCTGAATTCAATAAATATCCCGGTTTGCTCCAATTTGACGATTATGACCTGTTATGTACTACAAGTTCTTATTTTGAAATAGAGTCAAAAGGTTTTATAGATACCATGAGTAAAGAGCTTAGATGTATTGTTAAAAGGGACGATGATGGAGTTGAAATTCTATCCTGGAAGATTGAATAATCTCTAACCTTCCAGCAATTCTAATTATGGAAATTTTGGTATCCTTCATTTTTACTTTATATTTGGAAGAAAAGTGGCAGCGGCATCCTGCCGTTGATTTAAGAGGCTGTAAGCCTCTTCTGCAATTTACAATTTTTAGTTCCAATAAAAGTGTCAACTACTTTTACCTCAAAATGAAGGATGCCGAAATTTTTATGAGCTTTCATGAGGATATTGGCTATTTTTAACATTATTTTCGCCGGTTTTGCCCATTTTTGGGGAAGTTAATGTTCAAGGGCAGCCATGATTAGAATTGCTGCTAACCTTCACAAGTTCCTCGTTCCCACGCTGGAGCGTGGGAACCAGAAGTACAATTTTACATTTTTTGGTAACCCTCGGGAATAAATTACAATGCCTGGAAAAATATTAGGTCTTGATATAAGTGAAGCCTCTATAACTGCCGTTCAGGTAACGAGTGGGTTGAAAACATATCGGGTTACAGCCTGTGCCAGGGTCGGGATTGATGAAAATAACGACCTGACCAGCGCCATGAAATCTCTTTCAGAACGGATGGATATCAACAGTGATGTCTGCATAAGTTCAATTCCAGGAGAATATGTCTTATTCAGAAACCTCCGGATGCCTTTTAAGGACGAGAAAAAAATAAGGCAGACACTTCCCTTTGAAATTGAGAGCATGGTGCCCCTGCCGGTTGATGACCTGATTATTGATTTTAACATTGCAGACCGTACAGATCAGACTGATATCCTGGTTGTCTCCGTTAATAAATCGTATATTTCCGAATTTCTTGAACAGTTACAGGCATGCGGGATTGATCCTGATGTCCTGGATGTCAGGTGTATCCCCGTGGTTGTCTCTCTGCTCAAACAGGAAGGGATTCCGGGAGATGGTCTTTTCCTGAACATAGAGAAGAAGATCACCATGGTAATATACCTCAACAAGAGCATTGCCCTGATTCGTGTTTTTACCTGTGACGGTGATGCCTTTGTCAGGTATATTGCAGGGTTGACAAATGGTGATGATACCGGGATTAATGAAGAAATAGAATTATGTTTTAATTCGTTTTGTCAACAGATC
This sequence comes from Deltaproteobacteria bacterium, assembly GCA_021163285.1. Lineage (GTDB taxonomy): Bacteria > Desulfobacterota > DSM-4660 > Desulfatiglandales > Desulfatiglandaceae > JAGGXA01. The sequence continues at coordinate 4,118 of JAGGXA010000209.1, forward strand.
AGAAATACAATCCACGCTTTTGAACAAGAGACACAAAAGAAGGTTAATCCTGAAAAAATATTTTTCTCAGGACCAGGCGCTCTTTATAGCAAGACAGGGGATCTATTGTCCCGGTTTTTTGAGATTCCTGCGGATCCGGTTGACCTGGGCATGAGTAAAAGGGTTCTTTTTGATGAAAGTATCTCTGAAACCTGGAACCCTGCATTAATGAACGGCGCTCTCGCTCTTGCACTGAGAGACGGCAAACAGGGCAGGGGGTTCAATTTGAGGAAAGACGAGTTTGAGATAACGACACATTACGCAGCGTTAAAAAAGGACCTGAAAAAGGTTGCTGTCTTTTTGTTGGTGGTCATGGTTTGTCTGATTGCCGATCTTGGTGTGGATTATTATTATCTGAAAAAAAGGTATGTCTCTCTTAATAACAAGATTACGCAGGTGTTTAAGGAGGCCCTTCCTGATGTCAGGAAGATCGTAGACCCTGTGCAGCAGATGAGGGTAAAAATTAACGAAATAAGGGATTCGGCCATTTCGCTTCCTGGAATCAACCAAAAAAACAAGGTAGTGGACCTGCTGGAAGATATCTCGCAGCGTGTTCCAAAATCGATATCCGTGCATGTGAACCGAATGGTAATTGATCCGGATAGTGTAAGTATCGGCGGCAATACGGACACCTTCAATACGGTTGACAGCATTAAAAATGGCCTTGAATCTTCCCCTTTATTTAATTCAGTTACCATTAGTTCAGCAAACCTTGATCGGGCGGGAAAACATGTCAGGTTTGAAATAAAAATGCAACGGTCAAGGTAAGGGCTTGTGCAAAAATAACTTGCCAATTCCGTAAAGTTATTGTTGCGCGGACCTTAACCTCCTGAACCTGTGAATGGTTGAAATAAATGAAACTTGCGAAACGTGAAAAATATTTTGTATATTTAGCCGGCGCTGCTATTGGTGTCTTTATTATTTTCCAGTTTTTTGTATTTCCTTTTTTTGATAAAAGAGATCGGATTAAAAGGGGTATCAGCGTAAAGGAGAAAGGATTGCAGGAGATCCTTATGTTGAACCACGAATATCAGGCCGGCAAAAAAGGATTCCAGGGGATAGGTGATATTCTCTTAAGGCGCGGAAAGGAATTTACATTATTTTCCTTTCTTGAAAAGGAAGCGGGTAAGGCCAGGATCAAGAGCCATATTAAATATATGAAACCATCCGTCTCACAGGGTACGGATGGTTATAAAGAATCGGTCGTTGAGATGAAGCTCGAGGGAATTTCCCTGAACCAGCTCGTAGAGTATCTTTATCGTATCGAATCACTTGAAAATCTTATATGCATAAAAAGGATTTCAATCAAGGAAAACAAGAAAAAAGCAGGCTATTTAGATGCCGTTTTGCAGGTGTTGACTTTCATAAGGGCTGTTTAGGGCTCGCGCAAAAACAACCTAACATTTCGGCATCTCATCTTCAGGTCATTTTCAGCGGATTCTAAAGAGCAAAAACCTTGAAATAGCCCGCTATTACTGCGCTTTTTGCTCTGCAAAATCTACCGAACATAACCTAAAACTGTGTGCCAGTTCTGTAAAGTTATTCTTGCGCGAACCCTTAGTGTCTGAATGAAAACCCCGTTCAGACACAATTTTGAATGTTGAATTAAGAAAAGGAACAACTTCAGCAGGTTAACACTCTCAACCCTGAACCCGGAAGCCATGAACGGCAGCCTCTAAAGAAGTATGTCGTAATGAAGAAGAATGTATTAAAAAAATATTTTTGCTACCTGCTTTCTTCCATCATATTATTGATAGGGTTTCTGTTCTGCCTTTTTCCTTCAGATGCCTTCAGGGATTATTTACAATCAACTTTTGATCTGAAAAATCCCGGATACTCCCTTTCAATTATTAGAGTAAGCCCTGTACTGCCTCTTGGTTTGAAGTTTAAACAAGCAGATATTTCCCTGAAGTCAGATCCTGGCAAAAGTATTTTTTTGTCGGACAGGTTTTTGATAAAACCCGATTTGTGGTCATTTTTGCAGGGAAAGTTTCGATATGTCTTTGATTGCCTTGCTTATGATGGTAATTTGACCGGCAGTATCCATTTTACGGAAAAGATCGCCTCTGGTCCATTTACCACAAAATTCAAGATAAAAGATGTTAATTTCTATAAGGATGCCGGCCTTTCAAACCTCATCGGCCACGAGGCAAAGGGGATTCTCGGGGGGAATGTTACATACAGCGGGCAAAACGACAAGTTTATCAATGGCAAGGGAGAAGCGGATATCCGGATATCAGAGGGCAGGGTGGAACTTGTAAATTCAATTTTGCCTTTTAAGTCTCTCGACTTTGATGAACTCAATGTTAAACTTGTGCTTAAGAATCAAAAGGTAAGTCTGGACCATTGTGAAGTTTCGGGCGGGGATTTGCTAGGTTCTCTATCGGGTGTTATCAGACTGAAAAAAGACCTGTCAAAAAGCATACTCAATCTTACAGGTACGATCAAACCGATTGTGGGCAGTAAAAACCTGAAAGATTCTCCCGATACTTTAAAGTTTTTCAGACAATATCTAAAAAAGGGAAGAATTTCTTTTATCATAAGGGGAACATTAGCGAAGCCGCAATTTAAAATGGGGGCTTCCCGGTAAATAATGCTCAGATTTTATAATATCATATTACCCCTGCTTGTTCTAACCGTGGTCATCTATACCGGGGTGGATATCTTTTACAAGGTTGTTGCCGCAAAGTTTTTGCAGGTTGATTCCGAAGAGATTGTTGCTAAAAAAGTCAAAGACATTGAACCGGATCAAAAACTCCTTTTGAGTGATTACAAGACAATAACCGAGCGAAATCTGTTTGGTTCCGTTGAAAAAGCATCTTCAGAGGGTAATGCCGATCAAATTGGAGGGTTGAAAGCTACTTCTCTTAATATTGCCCTTTTGGGCACGGTCAGCGGTGATAAACGAGATGCCTTTGCAGTCATAGAAGATGTAGATAAAAGAGAGCAGGGTCTGTACAGGGTAGGCGACAGTGTCCAAAATGCGGTTGTCAAAATGATATTAAGAGGAAAAATAGTCTTAAGGATAGGGGGTAAAGATGAAATACTTACGATGGACGAACCCAAGTCCAGACCCGAACCCGTAAAACCAAAAAAAAGGCGGCCGTTGTCAAAAAAGCGCGAAAGGAGATCTACCGTAACGATTAACCGGTCAAAAATCAGAGGCTCTCTTAAAAATATAAATGATCTCTTGTCTCAAGTACAGGTCAGCCCTCATTCCGGGGATGGCAAGGGATTGTCAATTACACAGATTGCGCCTGATTCCATTTTCTCAGAATTAAAATTAAAAGACGGGGATATCATTCGGGGAGTTAACGGCAAGACGCTTAAAGAGCCGGATGATCTGATTTCATTATACCGCAGGTTAAAATCAGGGTTTCATGTGTCATTGCAAATCACCCGAAACGGAAAACGGAAAACGATAAATTACAGGTTTAGATAAGTCTGTGTATAAATCCTTTTTTGGTTTTAAAGAAAAACCATTCAATTTAACGCCGGATACCCGATATCTCTATATGAGTCCATATCACAGGGAAGCGCTCGATCACCTGATCTATGGGATTAATGAGAGAAAAGGTTTTGTCGCAATAACAGGGGGGATAGGCACCGGGAAGACCACCCTCTGCCGCACACTGCTCGGCAATTTAGATGCCTCAATCAAGAGCGCCCTGATATTCAACTCTTTTATCTCCGAAACTGAACTCTTAAGTGCCATAAACCGGGAATTCGGCATCGAATCAGAGACCTCTGACGGCAGTGGAAAAGATTATATTGATGCCCTTAACCGGTTTTTGCTTGAAAACTATACAAACGGCGGAAATGCCGTTCTTTTGATTGATGAGGCTCAAAATCTGTCTCCGCAGGTCCTCGAGCAGATAAGGATGCTGTCTAATCTGGAGACCGGGCAGGAGAAGCTGCTTCAGATAATTCTTGTAGGGCAGTTAGAATTAGCGGAGCTCCTTGCCTCGCCATCCTTAAAGCAGCTCGATGAACGTATTACTGTTCGTTATAATCTCATGCCTCTGGTTCGTAAAGAGATAAAGGGTTATATTGAACATCGTCTTATAGTGGCCGGGGGCCATGGAGGCGTGAAATTTACAAGGAGCGCCTGTAACAGGATTTATGCATTTTCTCATGGGAATCCAAGGAGGATTAATGCAGTTTGTGATCGTGCGCTCTTGATTGCATACACTAAGGGGAAACATGCAGTTTCTAAAAAAATTGCCGGCGAGGCTATCCTGGATATACGTAGTAGCATATTGAAAGATCCTTTTTTAAGCGGCCTGTACGGGAGACGTATTGAAACCTGTTATATCTTTTTTCTTATATTGATTGTAGTTGCAGTTATTGCAGGCTGGAATTTCAGAAAGGATTTTTTAAGACCCTTTTCAGATGAACAAAACAGCGGGGTTGGAAAGCAGGTATCTTCCGCACCTGTTCTTCATAAACCTGAAGGAGAAGCAGCGACTTTATTCCTTGATGAAAAAACAAGTCTTGCAGGGCTTTTTGATCTCTATAATAAAGAAGTGAGTAAAAATGGTTTTGCTTTAGACAGGGGGCGCCCGGGCCTGGTTTTTTTTAATGTAGAGCCTGAATATTATCAGATGTTCAAAAAACCCTTCAGGGTTTTAAGTGCCGGAGCAAATCCATCATCCTTATCATCTCAACGTTATCTCCTTTTCCGTAAAATGACCCTTTACGGGGCCATAGCGATAGATGCCGGGGGAAATGAACGGGAGGTTGAAGCGGATTTTATTATGAAACATTGGGGCGGGCAGGTTTCATGTGTCTATCTCTATCAGGATAACGATATTGATCTGATTAATGGGATGAATAATAAGGATGTTTCAGAGCTTCAGCATATTCTGAATAAGATTGCATATCTTGTGGAACCTACAGGGACTTATGACGAGCAAACCTTCTATCAGGTTCGGAGATTCCAGAAGGATTTCGGTCTAAAGGCGGATGGGATTGTCGGCCCCAGGACAAGGGCCTTATTATTCCAGATGACGGATTAGGCATGAGTTATATACATGAAGCCCTGAAAAAGGCTCAGGAAGAAAGAGATGCTTTTTATATAATGCATAACCGGGGTATGAGTGGCCGCGGGGAAGGATCAGGCTTTTTTCATCACAGGACGGTCTTCTGGTTCGTGCCGGTCTTTACCCTGATTATCCTTGCTTTTGCTGCTTATCCATGGTTTAAATCACAAAATCTGCAATCAACGGTAACTTCATATAACCACGAAAAGATACCTTCACAAGACCTGAGAACGGAGCCTTTAGTTGACATAAAAGATATTTATGTCAGGGCCAGGCTTTTACAGAAGCAGGGTAATTTAGATGAGGCCGGGCGCCTGTACCGGGAAATTCTCGGGATAGAGCCCGGTTACGTTGATGCCCTGAACAACCTGGCGGTTATTTGTATCCGGAAAAAAGACTTCAAAGGGGCACGCAGCAATCTTGAAAAGGCTATAAGGTTCAGGCCCGGTTATGTAGATTCCTATTACAACCTGGCCTGTGTATCTGCCATTCAGGGAGAGGTTTCCCGGAGTATTATTTATTTGAAAAAGGCAATATCGCTTGACCGGTCAGTCAGGCAATGGGCAATGGTAGATGATGATCTCAAAAGTGTGCGCAGGCTGCCCGGGTTTAAAGAGCTGATTGGCGTTTATCCGGAGGAAACAAAAGGGAAGTAACAGTAAGGAACGAGGATAATCTACGAGGTCTGTTGAAAGATAATGGTTATGGAATTCAATAATAAAATGAAACTTTTCGTCTGGCCGGTCTTTATCTGTCTGTGGTTATTTTCAAATAGTACTTTAGTTATGGGCGCCAGGGTTGCAGGGGATAAGGGGGTCGTTTCCGTTAGTCCCGAATTCGGTAAAGAGGGTAAGAAACCAGGCCACATGAAGCTACCGCCCAACCCCCCCGGGAAGATTCCGGTTAAGACCGGAGATAAAAAGATTAAAAAAAAGAAAAAGGTCAAAGACAGAGCAAAGAAGGATACGAAAAAAAAGGGGACTGACGCTCGTTTTGTCACCATTGATTTTGATGATGTGGACATTGCAGTCTTTGTCAAATTCATCAGCGAACTGACCGGTAAAAATTTTGTAATTGATAAGGCGGTTAAAGGAAGTGTGACGGTTATTTCTCCCACCAAAATCTCGGTAAAAGAGGCCTATAAAGTTTTTTGTTCCGTGCTTGAAGTTCATGGTTTTACTACTATTCCCGCTGGAAATATTATAAAGGTTGTGCCGATGGTTCAGGCCCGGTCAAAAGATATAGAAACAAGTCTTTTGAAAAGGCAGAGCGCCTCTATGGATAAGGTCGTAACACAACTGATCCCGCTCAGGTATGCCGACCCAAACGAACTGAAAAAATTACTTGCGCCTCTGATTCCCAGAAGCAGTGTCATGGTAGCCTATCCTCCCACCGGTATGTTGATAGTTACCGATGTGCTTTCCAATATTACCCGTCTTCAAAAAATTATCAAAAACATTGATATTAAGGGTATCGGGGCGGAGTTAACGATAGTTCCTCTTAAATATGCCTCTGCAACAAAAATGGCTAAATCCATAAGCGTTCTTTTTCAAAAAAGGGTAACAAAGTCGAAAAAGGGGTTCCAGGGCGACCCCGGTGTCAAGGTAGTGCCCGATGAAAGGACCAATGTCCTGATATTGCTGGCATCTGAAGATGATACTGTTAAGATAAAACGTCTGATTAAAATGCTGGATAAGGAAACACCCCGGGGCAAGGGAGGCGTACGGGTCTGTTATCTTGAGAATGCCAATGCCGAAGATCTCGTCAATGTTTTGATGGCAATACCTTTCGGTGAGGGAAAAGGGACTGAAAAAGGCAGGGCCCCCGTTCTTTCCAAAGATGTTAAGATCGTAGCTGATAATGCTACCAATGCACTTGTGATTACTGCAAGCAGGGATGACTACCTTGTCCTGCAAGATGTGATCAAAAAACTGGATATTACCCGAAAGATGGTATATATCGAAGCCCTGCTCATGGAAGTCAGTGTAACGAAAACTTTTGATGTTGGAACCCAGTGGAAGTACGTAGAGCAAACCGGCAGCCATGATGGCAGGGAGATGGCAACTTTTGGCCAGTCAATCATGGGAGACAACTTTATGCCGAGCGTTATCAGTGGCACGGATTCCGACGGTCTTACCACAGGTAACGTCAGTATGCCTGCAGGCTTTGCTTTGGGAGTTATGGGTGAAGGAATCAAAATAGGAAACATAACCTTTCCCGATATCGGCGCCGTAATAAGGGCATACCGGACTGATACCGATATCCAGATACTATCAACTCCGCAGATTATGACCACCGATAACGAGGAGGCCGAAATCACTGTAGCAAAAAATGTCCCCTATTTGACAAGAACAGGGACATCGGATTCAAATGTGGATTATAATAATTATGAATTCAAGGATGTGGGTGTTACTCTTAATATTACTCCGCAGATAAACCAGCAGAGGTACGTTCGACTGAAGATCTCCCAGGAAGTGTCACAGGTGATCGGAAATGAAGGTGAAGGTCTCCCCATTTCTTTGAAACGTCTCGTCAACACTACAGTTATTGTAAAGGACGGCCATACCGTTGTAATCGGAGGTTTGATTGACCAAACCTTGAATGCGAGTAAATACCGTGTGCCCTGTCTTGGAAATATCCCTGTTCTCGGTTGGTTTTTTAAATCAGTTGCGGATACTGATGACAAGACCAATCTTTACATATTCATTACTCCCCATATTATAGGAAGCCCGGCTGAAGCAAAAAAGATGTATCAAAACAAGAAGGAAGAGATTGAAAAGATTAAGGAGGGCGTTATCAAGATGTATGAAAAGCCCGAGAGCAAAACAGATAAGCCGGATAAAACGTAAGGAATGCAGACCAAAAGGGTAATATCATAATGCACCGTTCATCAATAGGGGAGATACTGACTGATACCTGCGGTCTTTCCGAAGAGTCTTTAAACATTGCGTTGAAAACCCGGGAAGAAAAGGGGGGCAGGCTTGGAGAGATACTGCTCAGGCAAAAGACTGTTTCGGAATATGATATCTTAAAGGCCCGCAGCATACAGTTTGATATTCCTTTTTTACCAACTCTCCCCGCAGAAGATCTGAAGACGGAGTTTACTGAAAAGATTCCTATCCAGTTTCTGAAAAAATACAAAATGGTGCCGGTAATTACATCTGAGGATGCCTTTATCGCAGTTAATGATCCGTTCCTCTTTCAACCCTTAGATGATATACAAATTATCCTGGGCTCAAGCGGTATGAAAGTAGCGCTTGCTCCTCTTTCGTCCATCCTCTCGGTCATCAATATTGCATACGATATGAACCGTGATTCCGCGGAACAGGTTATTGAGGGGATGCATGAAGAGGATACAGACCTGATTATCTCCGAGATTGAAGAGACCGGAGATCTCCTCGAAGATACCAGTGATGCTCCCGTCATAAAGCTGGTAAACCTTATGCTCTCCCAGGCAGTAAAAGAAAATGCCAGTGACATCCATATCGAATCCACCCGTAACAGAGTCAAGATTCGCTATCGTGTAGATGGTATACTTTATGATAAATTTTCCGCGCCCAAGCATACACAGGCTACGCTGATTTCCCGCATTAAGATTATGGCCAGGATGAACATCGCGGAAAAAAGGCTTCCCCAGGATGGCAGGATTGAGATAAGAATCGCAGATAAAAATATTGATATTCGTGTTTCAACAATTCCTACGGCCTTTGGTGAGCGTCTGGTGCTCCGTTTACTGGACAAGTCCAATATCCTGCTTCAAATTTCCGATCTTGGTATGCCGGAAGAGATGTTAAAGGAATTTAACAAGCTTATCAGGCTGGCTCACGGCAACATTCTGGTAACGGGTCCAACGGGTAGCGGGAAGACCACTACGCTTTACGCCGCTCTTACTACTATCAACAAACCTGATATTAATATCATTACCATAGAAGATCCCATAGAATACCAGATTGAAGGGATTAGCCAGATCCAGGTTAATTCTAAAATAGATCTTACCTTTGCCAGGGGGTTACGTTCTATTGTCAGGCAAGACCCTGATGTTATTCTTGTTGGAGAGATAAGGGACCTTGAAACAGCGGAGATTGCTATCCAGTCCGCACTGACCGGCCACCTGGTATTTTCTACGTTGCATACAAACGATGCTGCAAGCGCAATTACGCGTTTGATTGACATGGGAATAGAGTCCTTTCTTGTCACCTCATCCGTGGTTGCCATACTGGCTCAGAGACTGGTTCGGGTTATTTGCAGTAATTGCAAGGAAGAATATGTTCCCAAGGAGGAATCTCTCAGGAACATAGGCATCGCTCCTGAGATGCTTGCAGGCAAAAAATTATACAGGGGGCGGGGGTGTCCCACATGCCTTAATACCGGGTATCATGGAAGATTGGGGATATTTGAACTGATGTTCCTGGATGATACTATTCAAAGTTTGATATTAAAATCATCTGATTCCAATGTTATCAAACATAAGGCAATCGAACATGGGATGATTACCCTGAGACAGGATGGAGCACAAAAGGTCATGAACGGTATAACAACGATAGAGGAGATATTTCGAGTAACGCAACAATAAAAAAACAAGCGTTTACAGATTCAATAACATTTGGCTTCTAGTGTGCAACACACGTAATCACATGTGCAAAAAATGTAATTTTGTTCCAAGCTGAGTTTGAGCGTCAACCCCGCGAATTTATTTTTGAAGCGAACCCTAAGTTTGTCGAAATAGCGCTGCTGCTCCAAATTGGCCTGTTAAAAACGAGGACGAATGAATTTTCCCAACTATGCATCACAACTTCAGTCCATATTTGCCCGATCTGAAAGTACAAAAATATTGAAACAGCTCAATATGCCTGCAACTTTTGTGCTTTTAGATCGAACAAACCTGACCTAAATCTGTGCGCCTGCTTGGGGATGTTATTTCGTTCTCGTTCCTTAAATGCCGGATCAGATGGCCTAAAATTGGTAACGAACAGATAAACGGGCTTCCGAGACTCCGAATCCTGCCCATTTTTTTTGCGTAATAATGAACAATCTAATCAATATATCCATCCCCACGAACTATATTCGCTCCCCAATGAAAACTACTTTCTTTCTCAATTTCTGCGTTAGTCTCAAATTGTAATTTTTACAATATTCAATATATTCATGCGGTTCAGACACTATATTTATATAATATCCTGAATCATTCTCTGGCATATATATTGCTTTTTGTTAAATATGGTCACTAATAGGCATTTTTATTCATTTAAAATAATCCTCATTGTATACTAATGCGAAAGAAAACCGGGAAAAAACCGGCAGTAGTTATGTAGTTTATTTAATAACCGGGGGGTATGCCTTAACAATGATTTCTTTATATAACCATTCAATACGTAAAAGATTGTATGTTCGTTTTTTTCTTTTGCTTTTTTTAACAACTTTTGTTTTTAGCCTCTCTTATTCAACAACCGCTTCAGCCGCAGAACTAAGCCTTACACTTGCATGGGACGCAAACAGCGAACCTGTTGACGGTTACAGACTTTTCAGTCGTACCGAGGGACAAAATTATGTTTATTCCCAACCGGTTTGGGAAGGCGCCGATACAACGGCTACTGTTGATAATTTAGATGATAGTGAAGAGTATTTCTTTGTAGTAAGGGCCTTTAATGAGTATGGAGAGAGTGGGGATTCAAATGAAGTGAACTATTCGCCATCAACGCCTCTAATCTCTTCTGATTGCTCATCTCTGACGATTTCATGCACCGAGGGTTCAAATGCCCCTGATCAGACCTTTGAGGTGTGGAATTCAGGTGGTGGGATATTGAATTATTCGATTTTGGATAACGCAGGCCATTTTTTGTCTGTAACTCCTTCAAGCGGTTTTTCAAGCGGTGAGCATGATCTGATTACAGTCAGATATTCAACCTCCGGATTACCCCCGGGGGATTATAGTGCTACAATCACGATCTCGGACGGAAATGCAGTTAATTCCCCCCGGGAAATCGCAGTGAGCCTGAGGGTATTTGCCGATATTCCTGATGAGCCGGAGATATCTTTAAATAAAACCACAATTTCAAATAGTTGCACCGAGGGTTCAAATGCCCCTGATCAGACCTTTGAGGTGTGGAATTCAGGTGGTGGGATATTGAATTATTCGATTTTGGATAACGCAAGCCATTTTTTGTCTGTAACTCCTTCAAGCGGTTCTTCAAGCGGTGAGCATGATCTGATTACAGTTAGATATTCAACCTCCGGATTACCCATAGGGAATTATACCTCTGCAATTACAATCCTGGATGAGAATGCAAAGAACTCCCCGAAACAGATCGTAGTTAATTTAAAAGTATCACAGGTTAATGATCCTCTATTACAACCAGTTGTTAATTCAACTGAACAACAATCCGACGGGCTAATGGTTATCATGGCGGATTATTCTTCACCCTCTTACGGCCATTTACATACAAAAAGCAGATGGCAGATCAGTGCAGAAAGCAACTTTGAAGAGCAATCTCTTGTTTTTGATATTATCAGCCAGGAATTTCTGACGATGCTGCCCGTGCCTTACGGAGTGCTCAAGCCGAATAATGCTTATTATACCAGAGTGAAGTTTTATGATGAATATGATAATGCCTCAGTCTGGTCCGACATTGTCGATTTCGTAACCATTATGAGTAACGGCGACTATGACTGCAATGGTATTCCTGATGACCAGGAAGTGAATGATACTGTTGATATGAATCTTGACAGCATTCCTGATAATGACCAACCCCATGTTATTAAAAGCGTGCAGCCAGGAAACGGTAAAACAATAACTGGTCTTTGCAAGGTGTCGAATTCAATTACAGCTATTGAAAGCGTAGAATTGATTCAAACATCATCAATCACGGATAATAGAAACAGGCCTGACAATCTTTCGAGCGGACTTATTTTATTCAGGCTTAAGGCCGCTCAGTCAGGTGCCACTGTAGTGGTAAGAATCTATTCCAGGCAGGATATATCAATGACTGACAGATATTATAAATATAACACTATTGTCGGCTGGAAGGACTACTCTCAGAATGTAATCTTTAATAACGAAGAGCGATATATCGATGTGGTTATCAAAGACGGTGGGTTTGGTGACAGCGATGGAATTGCAAACGGTATAATTATTGGTCAGGGCGCTATTGCCCATAACGGTTCATAAACCTGGTAATAATGTGAGTTCTTTGCAGAATGTTCAGTTTTGTTCAAGTTCAGGGAAGGTGAAAATTTTAACCGCAGGAATATATTGAATATTTTGAGGATAAAAAATTTGAGCCTGACACAGAAATTGGTCAAAAGAGGACGTTATGCAAAGGTCTCAATGTGAGAGGGGAAATGCCAATATCATCTCCTCCCGCGGTGGCGGTTGCGACTGCCGGATTTATCCGGCGGAGGAAGCCATTGTCTTTCAGACGATAGAGCCTTTACTTTACAGGGCTGCCCGGAGAGACAACGCTGTCCGGGGAGAGGAGATGCAACCCTGATCCGTCTTTCGCAGCAAGTACCATACCCTGAGATTCTATCCCCATAAGTTTTACAGGTTCCAGGTTGGTAACAACAAGTGCCTGTTTTCCTGTGAGCTCATCTTCAGTGTAATGCCCCTTCAAACCTGAAACAACAGTGCTTTCTTTGCCTGTATCTACTGTCAATCTGAAGAGTTTTTTTGAACCCGGAATTGCTTCGGCCTTTTTTATCGTCCCTACACGGATATCCATTTTCTGAAATTCTTTAAAAGATATCAGACGCCTTTTTTCCTCGGCGGTTTTATCCTTCTTGCCTTGTTTGTCGGGAAACCCTTTCTTTTTAGTTTTTACGCGGGGAAAGAGGCTTTTTCCTTTTTGCATGGTCCTCACAGGCCTCTCGTTTCCCCATAAATGGAGGTCTTTAAGCCGGTACTCTTCACCCTTTTTGGGGAGGCCAAGCTGTTCCTGTATCTTTTCGGCTGATCCCGGCATAAATGGCCATAATAACACGGAAATGATTTTTAAGGGTTCTATAATATAAAAAATGACTGTTTTAAGCCTTTCCATGTCTGACTCTGCCAGGGTCCAGGGCGCCATGCTGTCTATATATTTATTTACCTTTCCAATAACGTTCCAGACAGACATTAAGGCCTTGTGGAATTCGAGTTCTTTCATAAGCGCATTGTAGCTGTCGATAAGCTCAAGGGAGTCATTTTTAAGTTCTTCATCCGCACTCTCGGGTTGCGCCGGTTCAGGCAGTTCACCTTTAAAATATTTTTGGGCCATGGTAAGACTCCGGCTGACCAGGTTTCCAAGGTCATTTGCCAGATCTGCGTTGATCCTGTGGACAAGAGCATCTTCACTGAATTCCGAGTCGAGTCCGAAGACCATGTCGCGTAATAAAAAATACCTGAAGGCATCCAGGCCGTAAATATCAACCAGGTCAAGAGGTTTTACTACGTTTCCGATACTCTTGGACATCTTGCCCTGGTTTATGTTCCAGTATCCGTGGACATTAAGATGCCTGTAAGGCTCGATTCCCGCTGATTTGAGCATGCAGGGCCAGTATATTCCATGTGGTTTAAGGATATCCTTTGCAATAATGTGTTGAGCAGAGGGCCATGACTTGTGAAACATTTCACCATCCGGATAACCGAGGGCAGATATATAGTTTATAAGTGCGTCAAACCAGACATATGTTACAAAATTATCATCAAAAGGAAGCGTAATACCCCATGTCAGTCTGGACTTTGGTCTTGAAATACACAGGTCTTCGAGGGGCTCCTTAAGAAAAGAGAGAACCTCGTTTTTATATCTTTCTGGCCTGATAAAGTCAGGATGCTCGTTGATGTGGTTTATCAGCCAGTCCTGGTATTTACTCATCCTGAAGAAATAATTGCTTTCCTTGATTACTTCGGGTTTTGTCATATGGTCAGGGCACTTTCCATCAACAAGTTCCCGTTCCGTAAAAAAGCGCTCACAGCCAAAGCAATAAAGACCTTCATATTCACTGAAGTAGATATCTCCATTATTTTTTACCCGGTTAAGGATCAGTCTGACTGTCTCCTGATGCTTTTCATCCGTGGTTCTGATAAAATAATTATTGCTGATGTTTAATTTGGGCCAGAGTTTCTGAAAAAGCAGGCTTATGCGGTCTACATATTCTTTTGGAGTCTGATGATATTTCTGAGCGGCAGCAATGATCTTGTCTCCATGTTCATCCGTACCTGTAAGAAAGAAAGTTTCCGACCCGTAAAGTTTATAAAAACGGTTCAGCACATCCGCTATAATCGTTGTGTAGGCATGACCTAAGTGAGGTTCGGCATTCACATAATAAATTGGTGTCGTTATGTAAAATTGTCTGGACAATGGTATTAATGGTTACTCCTTTTCTGTTTTTTCTTTGGATGTTTGTTCCAGATCAAATCTTCGGAACGTACTTCAATTTCACCGCCGGAATTCAGCATTACAGTAAGTGTCTGTTTCAAGAGATTCTGACGGATTATTTGACCCCGACCGTTTGCTGTTTGAACTTTTTTACCGATCCTGGGGAGTGTTTTCTTGATCTTTTCGTAATATTCATGCTCAAAAGCAAGGCAGCACATCAGCCGACCGCACAACCCCGATATCTTGCCGGGATTAAGCGAAACGTTTTGTTCTTTTGCCATTTTGATGGTAACCGGCGCAAAATTGTTTAAAAACGTTGTACAACATAATACTCGTCCGCATGGGCCAAGTCCTCCTACCATCTTTGCCTGGTGGCGGATGCCTATTTGTCTCATTTCAATCCTGGTTCGGAATTTTTTTACCAGGTCTTTTACCAGTTCACGAAAATCAACCCTTCCGTCGGCAGTAAAATATACCACGATCTTATTGCTGTCAAAACGCTTTTCAACAGAGACCAGGCACATTGACATAGATTTTTCTTTTAGTTTTTTATTGCAATAATTAAAAACATCCAGTTCCAGGTTATGATTTTGTTCGTATTTCCGAATCTCCTCTTCCGTAGCAAGGCGGAAAACCTTTTTAAGCGGCCATTTATGGATGTCAGGCTGTATTTGATGCGGTTCGGAGTAAACACAGCCAATGGCCGGCCCTTTTTCAGCAATAACTATTACCTTATCTCCTTCATTAAGAACAAAATGTCCTGAATCAAAATCATATACCTTTCCATGATCTCTAAACTGAATTCCTGTAACCTTATTCATCTGTATATCCTCTAACAGTCTTCCGTCAACCGTGATTGAGCCTTTGTAACTGCAGGACAGTATTTTCCATTAATAAAGGTACGTTTCGCATCCTGTGAAGTTCCTGCTGAGATTGATCTATCAATAAAATACTATTAATTAATCCTTTATTCTTAATACCTTCGGTCATTTTTTTCAACTTTGAAATAAAATCAAAATTGATTATCAAATGATCCCCGGCTCCTGCCTTCAGAAGGAGCAGGTCCCTGTACCAGCTCTGCCAGACAGTTAGTATATCCATAGCGTTTGCCTGCCATTGTCCTGAATCATCAGGCCCCTTTTTTTTATGCTCATCAGCATACTTGAAAGCCATTTCAACGGCCCCTGTTTTGGGGAGGGCTGGCAGGCTGATGAGTTGCGAGAGCCATTCCTTTCTACGTTGAAGAAAATCGCTCTCATACATATCTAATGCCCAGCCCAGGCTTCCATTCGAGAGTCTGGCCAGGATGCCCGCTTTTTCTACATCGACGCCCTTTTTTTTTACAAGCCAGTCTGTTATGCCTTTGACCGGCAGTGGTTGAAATGACACTCTTTGGCAGCGAGATACGATGGTTGGTAAAAGATCAAGAAGTTCCGTGGTATTGAGTATCAATATGTTTTGGGGAGGGGGTTCTTCCAGTATCTTTAAAAAGGCGTTTGCAGCTTCAATAGTCATTGTCTGTGCCCGGGAAATAACATAAACACGGTACTTTCCCAATACCGGCGCAAAGCCGAGTTTCCTGTTCAGTTCCCGTATCTGGTCGATCTTTATATTCTTACCGTCAGGTTTGATGCAAAAAAAATCGGGAAAATTTCCGTCTTTAAACCTGCGACACGAGAGACAATGACCGCACCCTTCTCCGTCTATCGGTTCAAGACAGTTAACGGTCATTGCCAGTGCCCTGGCAGCGCATGTCTTCCCAATCCCGGGGATGCCGGTGAAAAGATATGCATGTGGGATTTTATCTCTAAGTATTGCATGTTTTAAAAAATCCCTGGCTTTTTCCTGACCAAGTATTTCAGAAAATGCCGTCACTTCCCTGTTAACTCCTTTTATTTCTATAAATGGATAGATCTTCTATAAATGGACGGATCTCTTCGAATATCCTTTCTTCTAACGGGTCTTGTTGCAGGGTTGCATCTACAATAATGAAACGATCCGAATTTTTCCCGGCTAATGAGAGATACCCTTTTCTTACCGCCTCATGAAAGGCCTTTTCTTCCCTTTCAAAACGATCCTGCCCCTCCTGATTATCTGTTTTATTCCGCTTGATTGCCCTTTCAAGACCAACCTCCACCGGACAATCAAGTAAAAAAGTAATATCAGGTTGTATGCCATAAGTGGCTTTTTCATTCAGAATAGTAATTAATTCCATGTCCTGACCGCGCACATAACCCTGATAAACTTCAGTTGCATCCATGAATCGATCACACACAACCAATTTACCTTGTTTCAGGGCCGGTTCAATTACCTCTTTTACATGCTGAGCCCTGTCAGCGGTATAGAGCAGCAGTTCTGCCAATGGTGAAAGGTGTGTGTTTTGAGAATCCAGGAGGATCTTCCTGATACTCTTGCCGATAAATGTTCCCCCCGGTTCAAGGGTAAAGGTTAGCGGAATTGTATACCTGTTTAAATGATCAGCTAGCCTTCGGGCCTGTGTGGATTTGCCGGAACCCTCTATACCTTCAAATGTTATAAACAATGATCTCTCCGTTGAAAGTTGTGGATAATTCATACAAAAAATAATCAGTTATCAGGCTCCTTCATCTGTCCGTTGACCTTTTGAAACAACAATTGGATACAGATGCACACTGCGGCTAACAACTTAATAAAGCGGGATACTTTCCGCTTTTTAGTGGATTCCCTTCGCTTAATCTACCCTGCAGAATTAGGTTGGTAGCCGCAGTGGGGTGGATTATGAAGCGTAAGCGACGAATCCGCCAAAGCAACTAACCTAAATCCGAGCGCCAATTCTGTAAAGTTATTTTTGCGCGAAACCTAACGCAGAGTTTTAAACCATGGGGCTGGTTGAACGGTTACAGATTCATAATGCAAGGCGTCAACAATTAATTGCAAACAGATATCCACATACGGACGAAATAGTTTAAGATTAATACTATTTAAAGAATGTTTCAAGCAAGGATTTGAAGGTTTGCTCAAAAATCTTTTCGTAACTGCTCAGATCTTCCGCCTTCCGCCTGCTCAGTTAAATCTTTTGATTTATCATTCCGTAATTTTTTGATAAGATAAAGATTTTAGAATAATATGATAAGGAGGTCCTGTTCCCGGCATGGAGGAACAATTACAAAAAAGTCTCGTTCAAGTAGCACGGTTTTATGATAACAGAAAAGTTGGTGATGCAGGCTTCCTCGGATTCAGAAGGTCCACTGATCTTTCGATACTTTTTTCCTGTCTTGGACCTTTATTAGATGAAAAGATCATAGTTCCAAATGAATCTCTTTTTCTTGATCTGGGATGTGCGGACGGCAGGGTAAACGTCTTTCTCAGTTATCTTGCAAAGTTTTCCATCGGTATAGAACTTGATGAATGGACCCTTGATGAGTATATGCAGTTAAGGTCGGAATTAGACAAGGCGCTTAAAAAAGACGGCCTTTTAACTCCTCCTGAAAACATCTTTCTCTTTCATGGGGATTCCATGGATGAGGATGTGCATGGGGCGGTTACCAGTAAGACAGGTATTTCGTTTGAGCAATTTGATCTTTTTTACACCTACCTTATTATGCATGAAGAATTTGCAGGCCTGATAGTGGAAAAGGCAAAAAAAGGCGCAATATTTCTTATATATGGTCTTCAAAAGATCTTGCCGAGGTATCATGGCCTTAGACTTTTGGAACATATCAGCCCGATGGAAGGAATCCTGGCTTTCTACCGGAAGGAGTAATTGCTGTTCACAGAGATTCTGCTTTACGGCATTTAGGGAACTGGAAGGAAATAATCTACGCATATCGCACAGAATTTTAGTTTGTCTTCAAGGCGTGGCAACAGTAGTATAGTGAACTATACTACTGTTGCCACAACGTAGAAGACGGGCAAAAGGGTGCGTAAATTATTATCTGTAAATTCCCTCATTGCAAAGCCCTCGAAATCGAGCTGCCATTACTGTGGCTTCGAAGTCTGCGCTTACCTGCTCAATCGGGACGGGCAGGTAAGAGCTCCGTTTAAAAATTTCTTGGTTTACAAATTATCTCACGTATGCGTATGTCAAAAAGAGATGACTGATTTGCAGGTTTGATAACAAGAGCCGTGTCTGATCCTTTTGCCGACCCTCCAATTGAAATAATATCATTTCCGGTGAGAGACCCTCCATCAGCAGCCATTATTGAAACCTCAACCGCTACTTTAGTTCCCTGTCCAAAGAATTTTAAGGTATCGGCAATAAGGAGAGCAGGATAAACCCCTGAATGTTTTTGTGCAACAGATCTCTCAATACCCGACAGGGCGTGGGTTGCAGAGATAACTCTTACCCCCTTGTCTTCCAGTTTCTTTCTTACGTCATCCGGCATAATACTTTTAAAATGTTCTTTGAATCCGGCGTGATATGTTACGGAAGTGATCTTGAAATCCTTAAATATTTCAACGGCTCTGAATGCAGTGTCCCCGGTGGTAGATGCTATAACCAGTTCATTTATTCCCAGTTCTTTTCCTCGTTCGCAGGCAAGCTTTAATGTCTGTTCCGTATTGATTTTTCCCTGTTCTTCAAAATACATGATATTCTCCTTTTTTTATGACCGGCCCTGACTGGAACCGGAAAGAGTGGATTTGCAGGTGGGTTTAGTTCACAGGAGGCTGTCCGGGAATAGCAATTTTTTCCAAATTCAAGGCTTGCTCAAAAAATTACCGCAGGCATATAGTTGATATCAGAGTCTCGCAAGCTCGCTTACCTCCGAGGATAATTTTCTGAGCATAACGCAGAGTTTGGTGAGAAGGGCATTCTCAGACAGCCTCCAGGTTGATTTGTACTAAAAAAACGATTTTAAGCAGGAAAGGCGGAAGTGCATGGGAATCGAACCCACCTACCGAGGTTTTAGCCCGGCACACCGGATTTGAAGTCCGGGAGCCCCACCAGTGAGCTTACCACTTCCGTGTATTGAATACAATTAATTTTACATAAATAATAACATTTGTCAACAATCGGAAATTGAACAAACGTTATCATAAGTGATTACGGGGTGGATGAATTTACCCTTTTTGTTTTTTTGAACCGCTTATAAGGCGCCAGGTTCCCACAGGAACGGGGATGAGATAAGTTCCACAAGCAGGCACACAGATTTAGGGAAGTTAATTCGTCCCCGTTCCACAGCCTCTGCCTCGGGATCCATGAGTTGTTGCGCCTGAATATTGTGAGCTATTACCATTTAACCCATGACGGTTACAAGTTATCAATCACGATAAGGAACGAAGACAAATTAACTTCCCCAACTATGCATTACAACTTCAGGCCGTATTTGCCCGATATAAAACTACAAAAACCTTGAAATAGCTCACTATTCCTGCAACTTTTGGACTCTCAGAACAAACAACCTGGTCTGAATCTGTGCGCTTACCTGGGGATGTTATTTCGTCCTTGTCCCTAAATGTTCAATAATTATTTGTAAAATTCTACGTACCGGCTCAGCCGCTCCCCACAAGAGCTGATCTCCTACTGTAAAAAGCGTAATGTATTCAGGGCCAATAAGTAACTTACGCAATCTTCCCACAGGGATGGTCAGAAAACCGTTTACAGCAGCAGGAGTCAGATATCGAAGTGTTGATTCCTTATTATTGGGGATAATCTTCACCCACTCGTTGCCGTTTTCAATCATATTTGAGATTTCATTCAGGGGAAGGTCAGCATCCAGTTTTATGGTAAGCGCCTGGCTGTGGCAGCGCATAGACCCTACCCGAACACATAGTCCGTCAACCGGGATTGGCTTTTCTGTTTGCAGGATCTTATTGGTTTCGACATTTCCTTTCCACTCCTCTCTTGTCTGGCCCGAATCCATTGCAGTATCGATCCAGGGAATGAGACTGCCTGCAAGGGGCGCCCCGAAAAACCGGACGGGGTAAGCGCTGCTGCGAAGTTCCGCCGTTAATACGTTATCAATTGCAATGGCGGTTGACGCCGGATCATCAAGCAATGAGCTTGAGGCATTTCCAAGAACTCTCATCTGGGATATCAATTCTTTCATATGTTTTGCGCCTGCGCCTGAGGCGGCCTGGTAGGTCATGGAAGATATCCATTCTACGTGGCCGGATGCAAGCAGGCCGGATATGGCCATGAGCATCAGGCTGACCGTACAGTTGCCTCCAACATAGGTCTTAATTCCGGATGATAAACCTTTTAAAATCACGGGCCTGTTTACAGGATCAAGGACTATGATGCTTTTATCTTCCATCCTGAGAGTGGATGCTGCATCTATCCAGTAACCGTCCCAGTTATACTTCCTGATCTCAGGGTAAACCTTCCTGGTATACTCCCCGCCCTGGCAGGTTATAATAATATCCAGCGAAGACAGGAGATCGATATCATATGCGTCATTTAAGAAATGCCTGCCGGCGCCGACATCAGGTCCTTCACTGCCTGCCTCTGATGTGCTGAAAAAAAGCGGCTCAATGCTATTGAACCCTTGTTCTTCCTTCATGCGGCCCATCAGTACTGAACCAACCATGCCTCTCCATCCGATAAAACCAACTTTCAACATACACTTTTCCTCTGATCCAAATATTTGATAATTTGAAAAAATTTGAAATCTTGCCAAAAATATAATTTATATTAATCATTTTTCTTCTTCAATAAAAAAACCGGATTTCTTACCGGCCTTTGTTACGATATACCAGGTTATGGTTTGCTCCCTCGTTCTCACGCTCTGCGTGGGAATGTATACCGAACGTACACCAACAGCCACATGTCCTTATAATTGGCACATGGCCGTGCTATCCCTCTTGCATCTCCGTGGCCCATTTAGATTGAGGACATATGCAGATAAACGCCGGCCTTTCCGATCCCGTATCGAGCCTTTTAAATTCCCACCATTTGCCCGAGAATCCTGGAGACTGAATCATGGATTACAAGGTCTGCCTGGGAATCAAGGGAAGTCGTATCCCTGTTAATGATTATCAGCTTTGAACCGTTCCGAACTGCTTCTTCCGGCACGGAGGCAGCGGGGTATACAACAAGTGAAGAGCCCATAACAATGCAAAGGTCACATTCGGAAGCATGCATAAAGGCGAGAGCCATCTTCTCTTCCGGCATAGACTGTCCAAAGGAAATAGTGTCCGGCTTCAAAATTCCTCCGCAGTCGTCGCAATAAGGTACTTTCACACCTGATTTTAAACGTTCCTCTATTACATCCCTCTCATACTTCTTTCCACAATCAAGACATGAAACAGTAAATGCCGTGCCATGGATCTCGATGATCTTTTCAGGGGTGTTTCCCGCCTTATGATGCAGGTGATCTATGTTTTGTGTCACAATTGCAAGGAGCTTTGACCTGTCTTCCAGCTCCTTGATGGCCATATGCGCCCTGTTTGGCTGTGCATCTTTCATGGTATCATAAAACTCCACGCTCATCTGCCAGTAGGTGACCCTTGCCTTTTCACTTGACAGGAACCTGTCAAAGTAGAGTTCGGAAGGGTCGTATTTATCCCAGACCCCTCCCGGGCTTCTGAAATCGGGGATCCCTGATTCCGTGCTCAGACCGGCGCCTGTAACTACAAGCATCTTCCTGGCTTCTTCTATCATCTGTGTCCCTTTTGAGACCAAATTATCCATAAAAATTCTCCTTTCAATCAATTTATATGGGCAGATTAAATTTGTTGTATCCGTTCACGGCTTCAAAGGTTAAGGGTCCAAGGTTTCATTTTCCTGCGGCAGGCGCAAAGCCTGCCCCTACGATTGTTTTCAACGTGCATCGGGTTTTTCGCAGGGGCAATCCCTTGTGGCTGCCCGATAACGAAGACTTCGGTTTTCAATGCCTTCTCTGTCCTTAATCCTGAAAGGTTGAACCCTGAACCTGTGAACCGTTACGATCTTCCTGTGCGCGGCCTGTGTCCAGGTCATTTCGCACCTCCATTCCCGGCGGCCAGGCCATCTTTCCGCAACATCACCAAATTGTCATCCAGGCCATGGCGCAACATGCCCAGGCGCGGTGACATGAAAATCAGGTGTTCTGCCGGCACATGCATGAGTCGAAAGGGGAAAAGACTTGTGCTGTCAAGCAGATCCTTTATCGCGGTAGAATCGTTGGAACGTGCATGCAGGTAAGCCTCGATAAGCCGGGAGATGAGTTCGGGGTCGTTTATGGAACATATGCGGCCCTGACAGTGGATGTCTTTCTCTTTGGTTCCAGTTAAGACGCCCCAGTCAATGAAAGACCGGATAATGCGCTGCGCCGCTCTTGAAACAGTTTCCCGCTCTCCATATTGTTCGCTGACCCGCCGCTGAAGATGTGCAGCCGCAGCCGTCCCCCGGAGATGCAGAAGTCGGCCGGTGCCGGCAGCCACCGCTGCACCCATCTGCCTGATCCAGACAAATCCTGAAAAAGCTGTTTTCTGTATAATAGCAGAGCCGGGGGGATAAAACCGGACTTGTCCAATAAACGGTTCAGATTGTGGTTCGTGCCTCACACAATCTAACCTTATTTATTAGCGGTTATTTTATTGGTTTTATTCCAAGATCCTTGCATATCTTTTTTGCAAGAATATCATTAATTTCCGAATGTCGTGGTACTGCTGACAATGTGTTCTTTTCTGGATTATGCCACCATGAGTGCCGACTACCTTCTTTCAGTAATTTACATCCGTTTGAGCGAAGATATTTCAATAATTGGTTTTTTTTCATACTGCAATTTTTTCTTCTCTATAATTAGAACCTGCAGCCAAACGAGCATCCAAACGATTAAATTCCAAAGCCTCTTTTAATGTAATTTTTAAAGTTTCTATTAGTTCCTCATAAGTTTTTTCTTGGCAATTCACTCCGGGCATTTCTTCTATCCAACCAATCCACCATTCTCCATCCTGTTTTATTATGGCTGTATATTCTTTACTCATATGCGACTCTCTCCATACGTATTACTTATTTGTTTTTGTTGCAACACCCAGGGTCACCTGCCACTGTGAAGCGCCAGCGGAACAGCGGTCAGGTACACCCGCTTGTTAACCCATGTCTTTAATCATTCGCTCATATTCAGAATGAAAACCAATCCAAACCCAAATAAAATCTTGGTCATCTTTAACCGCAAGAGCTCTATGGTTAATTCCTACTCGAACTGACCAAAAATTGCCAATTTTTTTAAAATGTAAAGAGGGATATTTTGAGTAGATCAAAGTTTCTCTTGGCTATCTTCTGTATGTGTTCTGGAAGGCTTTCAAATAGCTTCCAAAAACGGGTAGTGGTCTTGTACATTTATAATTCCTTGAGTTTCTCATCCGTTTTCTCAGCAAGAGCTTCTTTGACCAGAAAACCTAACTTTCCCGATTTTGAATCTTCTTCAATTTCTTTGTCCCACCTTTCCCAATCTCGCTCATAGAACCATTCCCTCAGTCTGGCGAATTCTTCCCTTGAAAGGGACTCAATAGAAGACAATATTTCTTCTACGTTTTGCATGATTTGCTCCTTTTTTCCATTGGGCTAACAACGCTAAACATAATCCGCAAAGGGGCTTATGGGCACTGAACATTAGAAACGAAAATAATTGCTAATAAAGCCAACGTACTAAACTAATTCAAAACACTGCCCCTTTGTCGGCGTTAATGTTTTTGTTGGACGAAGCCGCTATCGCGGCAGACAAATCCCGGCAAGCTCCCAGCATTAGAATTAACATCTTGTGACCTTGTAACTTTTTTGTAATAAAAAGAGAGTGACAATGCAAGGATATATGCCATTACTTCAATTATTATAAAAAGGAGGTTACAATGGACACCAACATTCAATGACAAGAAACTCATCGGGGCAGCGGGATTTACTGCAATACTTCATACCCGTTCAAGGGTACTTGATTATTATCCCCATATCCATGTTGTCATGCCGGGCGCAAGCATCAATGCAAAAACAGGATTATGGAGAGTTAAATCCGGCCGATATATCTTCAATCGCGAAGCTCTGGCAATAGTCTTCAGGGCAAAATTACTGCAGGCAATCGTTGACAATAATCTCCGGGCGCCCAAAAACTGTACCCAAAAATAAAGCGGACCCCAAGTTAAGGACAGATTTTATGTTTTGCTAAGGTGTGCCATTATTGATATCAACTAAAACCTAAAACCTGCATAAACTATTTTCAAGAAGAAAATTATGCTTTTAATATTAACGAATTACAGAAATGGTGTGCTTGTATAACAC
>JAGGXA010000191.1 GCA_021163285.1 Deltaproteobacteria bacterium
GTGTTATACAAGCACAACATTTCTGTAATTCGTTGATATTAAAAGCATGATTTTCTTCTTGAAAATAGTTTATGCAGGTTTTAGGTATTAAGTTATTTTTGCGCGGGTCCTTAGATGCTTAGGATTCTCGTAGGTTTGTACCCCAGCGGAATTATTACCGGTTTTCAAGTTGTTTTATGAGGTTTGATGTACGGCGAAATTATCACTATAGGGAATGAACTTGTTGACGGCAGGGTACTCGATCAAAATTCATGGTATGCTGCCGGCAGGCTTACTGCCTCAGGGTTGTGCGTCAACCGTATTACATCTGTGGGAGATAATTACAAAACGGTCTCGGCAGCCCTTAAAAAAGCAGTGGAGGAATCCCATTTTGTAATTATAACAGGGGGACTCGGTTCCACGGATGATGATATAACCAATGAGATAGTGGCTGGCGCCCTGAACAGGCCTCTCTGCCGCGATCGGCAGATGTTTGAAAAAATCATGAATTATGTCATAGAGAAAAAGATAGAGATAACTCCATCACTTGAAAAGATGACGTGGGTGCCTGAAGGTTCAATAATGCTGAATATCGAGGGAGCCATGTGCGGTTTTTCTCTTGTGGAAAAAGGAGTGCATCTGTACTTCCTTCCAGGTGTACCGGATCAAATGCGCTATCTCATGGAGAGGTTTGTACTTCCCGAAATCATTGGTTTTTACGACACACTTCCCGTTATGAGGCAACGGATTTTTAAGTTGTATGGGCTTAATGAGCCGGAACTTGCTGAAATATTTACAAAACTCAAGGGGAAAATGGGGGAAATCATAACAGGATATTATCCCAGATTTCCGGAAAATCATATTACCATAAGTCTGCGGGGGGAGGATGAGTCGGCAGTTATAAAGAAACTGGACAGGTTTGAAACCGAAATCAGAGACCTTTTCGGTGCTTGTATATTTGCTGCCGGCGCCGAAACAATGGAAAGTGTGGTCGGTTCAAAACTTACGGAAAAAAAAATGACTCTCTCCCTTGCCGAGTCATGTACTGCGGGATTGATCAGTCACACTCTGACAAATGTGCCCGGTAGTTCAAGCTATTTTCAGGGCGGGGTCGTTGTGTATAGTAATCAATCCAAGATAGATCTCCTTCATGTTGATTCGGAGACCATCGAAATTGAAGGGGCGGTAAGCAATAGTACAGTGAGGGAGATGGCATTCGGCGCCAGGGAACGTTTCAAGACTGATCTTGGACTTGCAGTAACAGGTATTGCGGGGCCGGATGGCGGCTCAAGAACCAAACCAGTTGGCACGGTACATATTGGGCTGGCAACTAAAGACGATATATTTTCAAAAAAATACATCTTCCGGGGAACACGTGAACAGGTAAAACAAAACACATCAATGATGGCGCTTGACTGGATTAGAAGGTATATAAATGGAGATCCGTTCCTTTCTGGCGTTTGAGCTGCCGCAGGAATTTAAAGAAATCATATCCCAGGTCTTACCGGATATGAAAAAATTTCTAAGGGATGTACGGTGGCTCATACCGGCCAATATACACCTGACAATAGTTTTTATGGGGAGTGTTCCTTCCGAACAGATCAAACCTGTCGGAGAAAGAGTGGCGAAAGTTTGTATGAGGTATAAGCCTTTCAATGTCTCGTTAGACGGAGCAGGCCTGTTCTCCGGCAGGCGCATTCCGAAGGTTATCCGGGTCGGCCTTGCAGGTGATATTGCCAGGATGTCCCGGTTCAGGAATGATTTGCACAAGGCGCTTTTACCGTTCGGGATCAAGCGGGAAAAAAGGCGTTTCAGTCCTCACCTGACCCTTGGAAGATTTCGCAGGGGCGCAAGAACAGGAAAATATTTAGATGACTTCTTAGTAAGGTATCGAGATATCACAAGCCCTATGTGCAAACTTAATGAATTGATTTTATTTCAAAGCAATCTGAAACCGGACGGCGCTGTTTACACGAGGCTGATGGGGTGGCCACTCAGCACCTGAACATTTATACCATTTATTAACCCTGGATTCTGAACCTGTGAACCCGTAAACGCTTGGGTTCACGCAAAAATAACTTAGCGTCCATCCATAAATGACTATTTCGGAGTCTCGCGGGCTCGCTTACCTGCCCGATATCTGCGTTGCGCTAAAATATTAATCCCCGAAATACTCGATGTATTCCTGTGGTAAAAATTTTAGAGCGCCTTGATCCCGAACAAACAATCCTATTTTATGGATGGATACAACTTGACATTTTGGCAACCGTTCACGGGTTTGAAGGTGGAAGGCAGAAGGTTAATAGCTCAACATTCAGGGTAATTACTTATGGATTCCAGGGTATCCTTCATATCACTTCAAAAGTACTTTACACTTTTTTTAACAAATAAACCTATCTGTGTTTATCTGTGTCCCATTGTTGTTTCAAAAGTGTTAACAACAAATGAAGGATGCCAATAAGTTCAAAAAATAGTTTACAGTTTGAACCTTTCTTGTTCCCACGCTCCAGCGTGGGAATGCATACTATATGGTTCCCTACGCTGGAGAATGGGAACCGGACGAAAAGCAACATCTACAAAGCGTAAATCAGGTTTAAAGGATGCCCGTTTTTTTTAATTTCAACGTTCCGTGAACGGTTACACGTTTTGGCATCTCATCATCAGGTCATTTTCGGCAGACTTTAAAGAGCAAAAACCTTGAAATAGTCCGCTATTACTGCACCTTTTGTTCTTCAAAATCTACCGACCCTAACCTAAAACTGAGCGCCAATTCTGTAAAGTTATTGTTGCGCGAACCCTTACGTTACAGCTAATTGAGCAAATACTATTTTTGGAGGAGATATTTATGGATAGAGAAAGCGCGGTTGAACAGGCAATTTCTCAAATAGAAAGACAATTCGGTCGCGGATCCATTATGAAAATGGGAATGCGGGATATAATCGATATACCTGTTATACCAACAGGCTCTATTGCCCTTGACCTGGCGCTTGGAATAGGGGGTGTCCCGCGTGGAAGGGTTTTGGAGATATTTGGGCCGGAGTCATCGGGAAAAACTACTCTGAGTCTTCATATAGCAGCGGAGGCCCAGACAATGGGTGGAATTGTGGCCTTTGTCGATGCAGAACATGCCCTGGATGTGGGTTATGCGAAGAAGATCGGTGTGGATGTGGACAGTCTCCTTGTTTCCCAGCCTGATACAGGGGAACAGGCGCTTGATATTACGGAGATACTTGTCAGAAGCGGCGCCATTGATGTCTTAATCGTGGACTCGGTAGCCGCCCTTGTGCCAAGAGCCGAGATTGAGGGTGATATGGGTGACCGCCATGTGGGATTACAGGCACGGCTGATGTCACAGGCCCTTAGAAAACTTACGGCGGCCATCAGTAAATCGATGACCTGCGTTATCTTTATTAACCAGATAAGGATGAAGATTGGTGTTATGTTTGGGAGTCCGGAGACAACAACAGGTGGCAATGCCCTGAAATTTTATGCGACCCAACGTATGGATATCAGAAGGATTGGCGCGATCAAAGAAGGTGATCAGATAGTTGGAAACAGGACAAGGGTAAAAGTGGTTAAAAACAAGATTGCACCACCTTTTAAAGAGGCAGAGTTTGATTTAATTTATGGAAAGGGAATTTCCAGGGAAGGAGATATCCTTGATATGGGAGTCTCCCTTGAGCTAATTGATAAGAGCGGAGCATGGTATTCCTTTGATGAACAAAGGATCGGACAGGGCAGGCAGAATGTAAAGCGTTATCTTGCTGAGCATATTGATGTCAGGGATAAAATTTCAGGTCTTATATTGGAAAAGTCAGGATTGAAAAGAGTAAAGGAACCTGACGAAAAACAGCAGGATAAAACAAATAATACATAGGGACCGGCTCTAATCCGTTTACCCTGATCACGCATATTCGGTACTCTGGTAAAAACGCTTATAGCTAATAGCTGCATGCGAATACTATTAAGTAGTTGGCATTATACTGATGTAGTGGTAAATATACGCATCATAAGTGAGTTTTGGAGGACACCATTATGA
>JAGGXA010000211.1 GCA_021163285.1 Deltaproteobacteria bacterium
ATATAACACTATTATTATTTTTAAATATTAGTAATTGCTCAGGTATTTAGTAAAAAAAGTGATAACCGAAGGGAAAGTAGCCTTATAACAGAAAACCATATAGTTTTCGTTTACATTAGGTATGCATAGTTTTGAACGCCCCATATTTTACCTTCAGCCAATCTACCTGAGTATTCATAAATTTGTAGTCCTGAACAGGTAATGAAAAACTGCTTAAATAAAAACAAACACTTAATATTATCAATCAGTTACTGTTCTACATATTTCCTTTATCACTACATGATAAGGACTACCCGTAAATTTTATACCAGTTTTCAATAGCAACCTATACACTCACAACAAAATGTCAAGCAATAATGCCCTTAACAATTAAAATGATTTTCAGGTTTTACACATTGATATAATGTTTTAAGCAGCGCGGTTAGATATTTCACCACAGAGAACACATGAACTTAAAGACCATACAAATAGCTCAATATTCAAAAATACTAACAAATCAGTATTTAAAAGCTCTTTCCTTAAATTATTAAGCAGGTACGGACCTGTCCATGTATAGTATTATTGAAATGGAGATAGCGAAGGGCATCCCTGAACAGGTAAACCTAAAACAAGTAAATGGTTACAAAAAAAGGAACCTCCCCAGATCAATCACTTATCTGAATGGGGAGACCCATTAAATTAAATAAGCTCTAAAAGACGAAACTTATCAAATATATTTTATAACTCAAGCCATGAATCTGAAAACAACGTCTGTCCCATAATAACCCTTGCTGTCTTAACATAATCCTGTAACTCTTTGGAAAGGGAATCCATATCGATATCTTCATTATCCATCACCTTATGGATAACTTCCACAATATCCGGCCTCTTTCCTCTTGCTATTGCTACCAGAGTGCTATCATAGGCATCAGCTATACATGAATACATCCCTTTTCTTTCGAGCATTACCATATACGTCT
This sequence comes from Deltaproteobacteria bacterium, assembly GCA_021163285.1. Classification (GTDB taxonomy): domain Bacteria; phylum Desulfobacterota; class DSM-4660; order Desulfatiglandales; family Desulfatiglandaceae; genus JAGGXA01. Next base: position 960 of record JAGGXA010000211.1, read on the forward strand.
GATTTAATATGGGTCTGAGATGATCAGGGGGACCGTTTGAAATATTTGACAACCCACAGGTAGATTTAGCGCCAGGCGCTATGTCCTGAAGCATCTCCTGAAAGGCCATAAGGCTTAGGGCCTGCGGCTGCTGGATGTTTACCGGAGTAACAATTCCATCCACAAATATATTTTCATTGGGAATACCTGCTTCATTGGCTGCATAAAGCAATTCTACACAGAGCGCTGCCCTCTCATTTTCATCCCTCGGAAGACCTTCAGGCCCCCACATCAAGGCTACCATATCTGCATTATATTTTGCTGCAAGAGGTATCATCTTCTCATACCTCTCAGGCCTGCACATAATAGAATTAATCATCGCTTTGCCTTTATGAGCTATCAGGCCAGCTTCCATTGCCTCAATATTAGAAGTGTCTAAAACAAGGGGAGGGGTTTCCCCGATAGCCTCCTGAACCGACTTAACAACAAACTCCATCAACTCAGGGCCACCTTTCCTTGCAGGACCCAAATTAATATCGATCCAGTCCATTCCTAATTCTTGTTGTCTTTTTGCTTCCTCGATAATAGGGACAGGGTTCTTCTCTTTAAATGCCTTACCAATAACCCTGCTGATAACGTTTAAATTTTCTCCAATCAATAACATGGACACACTCCCTCTTTTTATTTATTAAACAGAAAAACTAAACTATCATTTCCTTAAGAAACTTGGGTATCAAAGATGCGTCCCTTGGACCAATCATTATTTCCCAATCAGGTAATTCTTCCTCCATTTCTCCACTGATAGAAGCCGCATAACCTGGAATAACAATTTTCTTATGAGACACCTTATCTCCAATACCGCATTTTTTGACAAACATGCCGACAGCATCACCTGAGAATTTCCCCGCTGCCCATGCGGTCATCACGGAAAGTCCTTCCGTATCCATAATAAGCAGCCAGCTTGGGACCCTGCTTCCCTCTATTTCACCACTGACAATAAAATAAGTTAACGAGAAATTTGTTGTTACAAGCACTGGTGAATTTTCATCCGGGGCTCCAATTTCATAAATCCCCTCCGTAACCGTCATCGGCCGTTGAGGATCAGTAAATATATTGAGCCTTTCAATCAATAATGGGAAGACACTTTCACCTGTAAAATCAGATAATACCACAATTCCAGCATACTTGGCTATAAACAAGGAAGCTATTATAGTTTCCACATCGAGATTACTCGCCATTTCACATGGAAATGTAATTGTGGGAAAACCTAAAGACCTGTTACCTGCCTTAAGAGCAGCCCTTCTAATTACTACCTGATCCTCAAATGCCTGCTTCATCTCACGGGAACCTGGATCCAATACAAGGTTTTTAAGTCCCATACCTGTCAATTTATTACTTAGCACGATCAAATCATCAATATTTTCCGCTTTGATCGCAAGTGGAAGACCATTCTCCTTGGCTAAAGTTCCCATATCATCCGCATTTTCTGCAGTTGCTGCATATAAAAGCGGCTTTTTAAAAACACAAACTCCAATCCCGGCCTTTAATACTTCCACATTATCACTCATAAGGATCAGACTGAACTCACTCTCTTCCGCAACTTTTTTAGCAGCAGAAACAAACGCAGAGGCGTCTCCGTTTACATCCTTTATTACAACAAGCTCAGGTCTCAGGTTCAGGCCAACCCTTTCAAACTGAAGCGCATTCCATTCCTTCAACTTTTTGTCCAGCTCATCAGGATTAATATCTGAAGTTACCATTGCACCCAGGCCGGTCGGATTATAAAAGGTTTTCTCATGCCTGAACATCACTGTCTCACCGCCAACCTTTAATGCCCTCTCTCCGGCGCCAATGGCAACCGGCGCTATAGGCGGGGCAGAAGCTTCGTCCAACATCTCCCTTGCCTCATCGGAAACATAAGGACAGGCGCTCAGTTCCGCCTTTCCTGAGGCCAGGTTCATTGCAAAGGCCAGGCAGGTAGGAACACCACACTCACCGCAGTTTGTCTTAGGCAACATCTTGAAAATCTGAATACCGGTTAATGCCATTTCTATCTCCTTATTCTAATTTAAAGCATTACCTTAAAATACTTGGTTAAAAAATTTTTCACAGTTACAATAATAATCATAAGTGAGCCAAATTCAAAACGCCCATTTTGAGGTTTGAGTTTATCCACCTAATTTATGTGTCTGCTCGTACTTCCATATCGAGGCAAAGCAGTCTCATATTTTAATCCTCGAAATACAGGAATGCATTCCTGTGGTTAATATTTTCGTCTTTTTTGACCTTGAATAACCTAAAGCGTTTTGAAGTCGGCTCAAATAAACCGTATAATAATTGACGCAAAGTCCTGTTTTGAACCTTGCGCCGAATAATTTAAACAAAAAACGTAAGTGTTCAGCAGTGCCCATCTGCACGTATTCAAGTCAAGCAATACAGGGACAGCCCTTGTCGTTCGCCCTGATAACGCACATCCAGGGCGCAGGTGAACTATTACCAAAAGTCACATTAAGTTCTAACCCATTATAGGATCCATAGCAAGAGCGGGGTGACCTACTTTTTCAAGAAAGGGCCGGATCTCGTCCTCTGTTACACCAATAGTATCATCAGCTATCATATCACTAAAATTTTTAATACCATACGCTTCTTCCCCACGTTTATCGAGACGATCCTTGATCTCGTCCTTCAAGATTTTAGGCATCCATACCATACGTTTGATGCCGCCATCACCTATAATAAATTTTTTCTGTGTGATATTATACTTTGAATGACCAACAAAACCTGGAGATGAAGCTCCACCACCCATAACACCGGCAAGTGTGGTAAATTTCATTCCGCACGGGGTTTCACCCATATAATCCCTGTTAACCGTCATAACACCGTTTAAGCCGGGCAGCACCGCTGCTATACATTCGCAGCAACCGCAAGTGGTCATGGGATCAGTTACCATGGAATAAAGATTATAATGATCTATATTTCCCCTTGAGGCCTTATAAACAAAGTCATTAATACCTTTCCACTGACCAAGAACAGGATCAAGACATTCACCCTTTTTAATAGGCTGATTAGGCCCTGTCGGATTTATCTCGTATGCTGCCTTACAGTCCATCCAGTTATATGCGCCGCACAGACCGGTTCTTTCCGGGCTTACTGTACAGACATGGTTCGGAGCAAATGACTGGCAAAGGGTGCATGAGTAAAATATCTCTTCTGTTTCATCACTCATATTTTCCACTCGCTCATCTCTTATCCTGTATTCAGCCCTGGCCCTTTCCGTAAGTTTATCAACATCATCCTTATTGGTATAAAGGGTTACCTGCACCTTATCCAGGATATTTGAAAAGTCCTGATGAAACTTGGCATGAAGTACAACACCTATATGTTTCAGGGAAAATCCCTTTTCAACAGCCGCCTTGCTTACCCTCACCCATGTAATATCACGCTGCCCTATATGCATGATATACTGGATATAATTAGTCAGATGATGGATCTGACGTTCGAGAATAGGTTCAAAATCGGACTGAAACTCACGTCCTGCGACCTGAATATAGATGCCGAGGGGGAGGGTATCTCCTTCCTTTATATCAGCAATATCCGGCCCTATTATCTCAACCTTTCCGTCCTCTATCTCATTCATCTCCGCCAACTTTACAAGCTCTGTCGCCTGGGTCTTGCCGCCTCCCATCTGAGCAAAAAGGTCTGCGCCCCTTACCCTTTCACCCTCAAATGCCGGGCCAAAGGACATTGGTATATCTATCTCTGAAACAGTTACCTTAAGTCCGCGCGTCTCAATAGATTTCTGGCAGATCTGGTCATGCGGAATATTCGGCACAACATGTTCATAAGTGCATATACCGGTTGGAAGAACAGCAGGGATATCCGTATCAACTATTACAGGGAACCCCCAGTTAAGAACACCGCCTGCTACGGCTCCCCATTCGGTTCCGACATCACCGAGCGCATTTGCAAAGGCAAATACACGTTCCTTGTTATAAAGAAGTATCTTTTTGTAATTACCCGGCTCTATACCACCAAAAGTCATTGCCACCCTGTTCGCAAATCCGGCTGCAAATGCCGCAGATGAAATATCCGGACCAAACGGCACCAGCCTTGTATTCCAGCCAAGCTGGACACCGGCTTCTATAAGCTGTTCCGTCAAAGTGGTTCCATTATGATTTGCTGCAAACCATGAATAAAGACTCTTTTTCTGATAATCTTCTACTATATCTTTTGCTATCTGAGGAGTAGGCGCCGAACCAAGAATGACGGCAAAACCGGGAGCTGAGCCATCCACAAATTCAACACCTCTCTTTCTCAATATGACATCATCCGCCGCGCCTAACCATATTTTACCTGCATCAATATCGATATCCTCTTCTGAAGCAAGGTAAAAATCAGGTTCATTTAAATAACGTAAGGCCTCCTTTATTTCAAGGGCAAGGATGGCCCCCATACCAGCATCGAGAAGAGGCCCAAGGTATGGCAGATGATTTTTACTTTTAACGTGCGGAGGGAGCAGACTTCTTGCAAATTCAAGCGGTTCTCTGATATCTTCAAGGGTTTCAACTTTTAAACCAAGAAGTGAATAAATGATTGGGAGATAATAAGCGGTGTTGGGGAATCCTACTTTTGTGGCCGCGTCATAGGTCTGAAGCGCAGTTTCATATTCACCTTCCACCTTGGATATAATATTATACCCCCCTTGTATTACTGCAAATGCTATTAACTTCGACATATCGTTCCTCCTTCTTTGAGGATTTATTTTTTAATTTTTTTAATTCATATATAAACAACAGGTTCAGACTCAAGCTTCAAGTGCCTGGCGGTCTGCCATATCCATCAAAACCCTCTCCCTGGCCTTATCAATACCAAGTTCTTTTCGCTTCTTGTCGATATGGGCGATCATCAGTTGTGCATGCTTGACAGGATCGGCTTCAAAACCCCACATACCGCCATATATCTTTTCAAAATCCTCAAAGAGATATTTTTGAAATTCAGGCGCTCCCGATGTCGGGAAGGTAACGCCAAATACGGTATATACACCTGAAACAACAAAATAATGACCTATGCTTATCGCCTTTTCACTCATCCATTCAGGAGCGCTTCCGGCAACCGGCCATTCACTTATGTCATTTCCAAGACCTCCGGCCTTTACCACTTCCGTGGCTGCCAGCAGGATCCTGCTGTTATCAACACATGAGCCAAGATGCAAAACAGGGGGAATACCCACGGTTTCACAGACTTCCGCAAGACCATCTCCACAATAGACCTTTGCAGATTCAGGCGTGAGAAGCCCCTCCGTTGCACAGGCAATCGCATTACAGCCCGTTGTAAGAACAAGGACATCATTCTTGATAAGTTCCTTTACAACTTGAATATGACCTTCATTATGTCTGCACCTCGCATTGTTACAACCAACAACGCCGGCAACACCTCTGACCCTGCCGTTAATGATATTTGAATTTAAGGTAAAAAAAGTCTTGCGAAAGGTTCCGCCAAGTTCATAAGCAGTTGATTCCACACCAAAGCCTGCTACAACAAGTGATTTATGCTTGGGAATCATAACCTCTGCCTTCCTGTTTTCAAAATTATCTATAGCCATCCTTACGATCTTTTCGGCATCTTCACGTGCGTGATGCTCGCTAAACTCGACATGAATGACATTATCCTGCTCCATCCTTGCTATGGGATGGGTAGTAATAACCTTTGTATGGAAACATTTTGCGACATTGGCAATATTTTGCATAATACACTGGATATCAACCACCATTGCATCACATGCTCCTGTTATAATGGCCAGTTCCTGCTGCAGGAAATTTCCACAAAGAGGAATACCATGCCGTTGAAGCAGTTCATTGGCCGTACAGCAGATGCCCGACAGCTGAATGCCGTTAGCGCCCTTTGATTTTGCATAGTCAATCATCTCCTGAGTCTCTGAAACAGATACAATCATCTCTGAGAGGATCGGCTCATGTCCATGAATAATAAGATTGACCATATCTTCCTTCATTACACCAAGGTTTGCCTCGGCTGCAACCGGATATGGAGTGCCAAACAGGATATCCTGAAGGTCTGTCGCAAGCATGGAACCTCCCCATCCATCGGCAATAGCAGCGCGGCTCCCCTGCTTCATCAGGTTTTTATAGTTCTGATCCACTCCGATATGGGTCCTGTGCATGATTTCCACAATTTCCCTGTCAATATTTCTGGGAATAACGCCCAGTTTCTTCCAGAGCTCATAACGGGCCGCAGGGGCCTTTTTTACGTAAAGCAGTTCACCCTCCGGCTTACCCCACTCATTTAAGGCAACCTCCGCTGTTTCTACGGCTATCTCGTCAATATCCCGGTCTAATATCTCGCCATCTTCTTCAACCGTGGTGTCAACACCAAGGTCTGCCGCTACTGCAAGGAGCTTATCAATATCCTTGATGTGATAATCATCGGTCTCTTTTCTGGCGGCTGCAAGAAAAACCTCAGCCACACCGCGTCCATGATCCGAATGTGCAGCAGCGCCGCCGGCAATCATCCTGATAAAGTTCCTGGCGGCTATAGTATTTGCAGTTGCGCCACAAAGGCCTTTTCTTTCATCTTCTCCCTCTATCCCAGCCTTGGGAAGTGGTAAACGACATGGACCCATGCCACAATTCTTGCAGCATGTACCTTGAACTCCAATATTACATGGCTTCATGTTTTCAGCCCTGTCAAAGATTGTCTCGACACCGAGGTCATGGGCCCTCAGGATCATCTCCTGACTTGCCACATCATATGAAGCTGCAACCGGATCCGCTAATTTCTTAGCTTTTTTCACCTTTTTCTCTTCTTTTACTTCAGCCATACGAGGTTCCTCCTCATAATTATAAATGTTTAGTATTTAAGATTTTATTTTAAAAAATACAATATATCATTACCTTTATTAACGAAGTCTCCTCCCACCAAGCATTTTACTTAACTTACTTCTTTGAGTAGCAGCAGCAGTCTTTTTACCTTTCTGTTTATGTTCGGATGCCATCTTTTGCGCTCTCTCTTCCTGTTCCCTGGCCCTTTTTGCTCTAATCTCTTCTATTTCCGCTTCTTCCCTGGCTTTTGCCTCTGCTTTCGCCTTGGCTTCCGCCTCCGCTTTCGCCTTGGCTTCCGCCTCTGCTTTCGCCCTGGCTTCCGCCTCCGCTTTCGCCTTTGCCTCCGCCTCTGCTTTTGCCTTGGCTTCCGCCTCTGCTTTTGCCTTTAACTCTTCCTCTTCCTTTATTTTGGCCTCATCCTTCGCCTTTACATCTTCTTTTGGTTCTTCCGCCTTTACTTTTAATTCCACAACCTTTTCTTCAGGTTTTGGCGCAGCTACAACCGATTCCTCCTTTTTCGCAGGCATAGCGGCAACTTCTTTTTTCTCAGGCTTGACAGGTTTTTCCTTTGGAGGAGCTTGAGCCTCCCCAAAACTCAGATTCGGTTCCGGCGCAAGGGCGACGAGATCCACCTCTTGAAACTCTAATCTCTTTGAGATCGCATCAATATTACCGGCAGTTCCTCCATTACTCATAAGTTCTATAAACGAACGAGTAAGACGAACACTTTCAGGGTGTCTGAGGATGACCACATCCGAACCGCTTAAAAGATAAGAAACAGCGGCAACAGACTCCATAATAATAGCACGTCGTTCAGGATCACCAAGAGTAGGCGCTTCTTCAACGCCTTCTTTGGCTTCCTTGCTTTTCCAGACTTCATTCCCGACATTATTGATCATCGGTATCTGGAGCTTATCATCTTCCTGAGTCAAAGCGGCCATCATTATTCGTTCCATTACGGAATAGCTGTATTCCAGTCCGTAACCTAAACCGCCGGTTGTTGGATCAATAATAATCTTTTCGCTTTTAACCCCAAGGTTACCGAGCAGAATATTCAACTGCTTTGCAAGATTTACATCAATTGGCGAAGATGCGACAATACAGTGACCATACCCCAAGGCACTTGCGCCAATACCCTTATGGTTTGCCTCTTCAACAGGTCCAAGCGCAACATTCTTCCCCTGACACAATTCCGATATCAACTTTAAAACTTCTTCGTCTTTTGCATTATTTGCAGTGCCCCAGAAAATAACGGGAACATCAACGGCATCCAAAACTTTTTTAGACAATTCCGCAGCCTCTCCCGGATCTCTGTCCATTCCGTTCGGGTCAGTACTCTTCAACTGGAGCACAATCATGTCAGCCCCATACTCATCTACACATTTTTTTGCCCAGGCTTCCGGCGAGGAAATAACATCCTTAAAAGGCTCAATCGCCGCATCCGGCCATTCTTCCGAAGGATCGTAATCCCATACTTCCATAGCAATCTTTGGTAGATGCGGCATATTCCCTTCAAAGAGATGAAAAGGAAATGAATCTTCTCCTCCTATTGTTACGGCTGCAGGCCCGGTTCCAAGAGTTACTTCTGCTATCTTCCCGGAATAGGGCTGCTTTGTGATATCAAAAGCCAATTTCATACCTCCTTTATTTGATTTTTATAAATAAAATTATAACGAGCCAATTTCAAAACGCCCCATTTAATCCAATATGTATATCAGACTTAAATATTAATTACTAAAATATTTATAACTGTTCACAGGTTGAAGATTCAACCGTTCAGAGTTAAAAACAAAGAAAACATTGAAAACCCTAAGTCCCCGTCACAAATGCATGTTTCCCGAATATTTACTCGAAGGTTGTCTGAAAATGCTCTTTCTCCCAAACTCTGCATTATGTGAAAAAAATTATACATAGAGGTAAGCGAACTTGCGAGAGTTCGATATCAACTATATTCCTGCGCTATTTTTTTTTGCAAGCCTTGATCTTGGAAAAAATTTCTATTCCCGGCCAGCCTCCTTATTTGACTCCAAATTCCGGATTATATCTCCTGAAAAGGACCTTCTTCTCGTAAATACGTATTTTAAATACAGTCCGGAGATAAAAATCCAACCTCTAAACAGTGAACGTTTACAAGGTCTTATTGTGAAAAAAATTACAAGTAAAAAGAAAAAAAATCAGCAAATTTTATGATTTTTCAACTTGATAATATATATACATACAAAATCAGTGTCAAGCATTTTTTGCAATGATTTTAAAGGGCTTATAACTCGATATAAACCCGATATATAGTTTTAACAGTGTAACGCTTCTACTATATATTGACATTAATCACCCATAATCTTCCCAAATATGTTATACACTGCCTGTAAAGCAATGCTTTCTTTTCCCAGTTCTATTGTAGGCCTTCCTGTTAAATCAAATTCTTGAATTTCAGGATCTTCAGGAACTATTCCAATTAAATCCAACTTAAAATTTTGCACAGTCTGCTCAATAGCTTTTTCCTGATCTTCCCTGGCCTGATTAATAATAAGCATCTTCTGTTTAATATTAAGTCTCAGATCATCTGTTAATTCAACGATTCTTGACGCAGCCTGAATACCTCTGCGTGTTGTGTCGGATACCACTAAAAGGGTATCTACATTATTGGTAGTAAGCCTGCTTATATGTTCCATTCCCGCTTCATTATCAATAACAATAAAATCGTAATTATCAATAAGTTTATCAAGATACATACATAAAAGACTATTGGCAGCACAGTAACAACCTGCACCTTCAGGCCTGCCCATAACGATTAAATCAAAATCCGTTGTTTCAATAACTGCCTCCTGTAACTTCATTTGTATGAACACATCCTTGGTCATCCCGGAAGAAACACCTTTTTTCATTTCTTCTCTGGCATCGCCAAGTGTCTGCTTCACTTCAACGCCAAGAACTTCATTAAAATTTGCATTTGCATCCGCATCAACTGCAAGAACAGGTTTTCTCCCTTTTTCAACAAGATATTTCACAAAAAGTCCGGCAATGGTTGTTTTTCCTGTACCCCCTTTACCTGCAAGGGCAATCGAATATGACATAACACCTCCAGTTTTAAAGTATTTGTTATTGCAATTTATTGATAATTATTATATATTTGTCAATTTAAAATCAATCTCATTATAGAACTAAAAAAATAAACTGAACAGAAAAGCAATCATGTTCAGGTTACATTCTGAGCTTCGCGCCCTTTATTATTACTGTATGATTAAAAACAGCCGGTTTTTAAACCAGGAGGCTGTCCGGGAATAGCAATTTTTTTCAAAATCAAGGCTTGCTCAAAAAATTACCGCAGACATATAGTTGATATTTCGAGGATAATTTTTTGAGCATAACGCAAAGTTTGGGAAAAAGGGCATTCTTGGACAGCCTCCTAGGCCACAATATCCAAACTAAATACCAGGCGCTGAATTATTATGGTTAATAAAAAAGAAATATGGAATAATTTAATCAAAAGTATTGAATCAGATTCCCCGCAATCAGATATGAAAACATGGTTCTCCAATACAAACCTGATTAAGTTGGAAACAGACCTTGCAGTAATAGAGGTCCCAAATAAATTCATCGCTTCATGGCTTAGTTTAAACTATACAGGGCAAATCCAAAATCATTTCAAAGAAAAATTACATTTCATTCCTGAAATCCGTTTCACTCACAAAAGACTATCAAAAGATACACCATACTATATCACACAAAAAAAATACGGCGTCTCAGTTCATCAACTAAATCCTTCATGGACATTTAATAATTTTATTAAAGCAAACTGCAACAGATTTGCATTTTTTTCTGCCATGGAGGTAGGGAATAATCCAGGAACTCTCTATAATCCATTATATATTTACAGTAAATTCAGTTCAGGAAAAACACATCTTTTAAATGCCATAGGCAATCATATCCTGAACAACAATCCTTTTGTAAAAATAAAATATATTTCCGCTGAACAATTCTCATCCGATTATTCACACGTAAAATTAAATAATAATCTCAGTCAATTTCTAAATTCCTACAGAAATACAGATATTTTCCTGTTTGATAATATCCACATGCTTAGCGGATGCAAGAAATCACAGAAAAAGTTAATTTCTATCTTCAATTTATATTATGATTCAAAAAAACAAATTGTTATAGCTGGAAATGCACCCCCCGGACATTTACCGAATTTTCTTGCTGAGCTAAAATCAAGACTGGAATGGGGCCTTATTTCTGAAATTAATGTACCTGATCAAAAAACAAAAATATTTATCATTAAACAAAAAGCAAAAAATGAAAAGATTCGTATACCGGACGATGTTGCCTTTTTTTTGGCAAACAGCTCTGACAACTTGAAGACACTTATTCAATATATAATGAGTCTTGCAACTTATTCATCACTTTACAAGCGTGAGATCGATATATCCGCAATCAAGTCAATCATAAAAAAAAGAAGGTTAAACACAATAAACGTTCCTGAAATACAAAAATTTACCTCCATTCATTTCAATGTATCCATTAATGACTTATTATCAAATAAAAAGAGCAGAAATTTTTCTTTACCAAGACAAATTGCGATGTATCTTAGCAGAAAGTTGACAAACCTGTCATACAAAAAGATTGGTGAATATTTTGCTGACAAGGACCATTCAACTGTTATTCATGCAGTTAAACATATTGAAAAAGAAATAGATCGAAATATATCCATATCGCAAGATATAAAAAAAATTCAGAATCTTCTTTTATAGATATTGTCTAAAAAAATGTCTGTTTTTTTGTTGAAAACCTTGATTCCATCCAAAAAAAAGATTTTTTATAAGAAGAAGAGAATGAAATTTTCAAAACTTTTTAAAAACTTTTTATGTTATTTTAAGAAGATAACTAATTATTTAACAATTCAACAATCTATATTATTATGATTAACTTTTCTTATATAAAAATTAATAAATAAAACAAATGACGTATATTAATGAATTATTTTATTCAAGGTCAAAAAAGTTGAACAAAATAATTAATACATGAATTGGCATAACATAATTATTTGGGGGCAAAATGGAAATCAAAATAGATAGAAATGAATTTTATAAATGCATTTCAAAAGTTCAAAGTATTATTGAAAGAAGGAGTAATATGCCTATTCTTTCCACAGTTCTTCTTGCGACAGTTGATTCTGATATATCCATATCTGCAACTGACCTTGAACTTGGTTTTCAACAAACAATCAAGGCTGATATTTTGGAAGAAGGCAGCATAACCATATCAGGAAAAAAACTCTTTGAAATATTAAAAGAAAGTAAGAACGAAACTTTTTATATCAAGGAGAAAGAAAATCATAGGGTATTAATATCAGATGGTAAAACAAGATTCGAGCTCTCTTGTCTGCCTGCAGATGAATACCCTGTCTTTATTGAACCTGAAGATGTGACAATAATTGAAGTGCAGGGTAAAACTTTAAGTGAAATGATAAATAAAACAATTTATTCCGTAGCAATAGAGGAATCGGAATTCAAACTTTCCGGTGTATTTTCTGAAAAGGTATCACATGATGGTGAAACTTTTATCAGGATGGTAGCAACAGACGGACACAGATTATCTTTAATAGACAAAAGCATTCCTAATATAGACTCTTTAGATTTAGGAGATGGGCTGATAATCCCCAAGAAAGGAATGTCGGAATTAAATAAATTAGCTACTGAAAGTGAATCTGTCCTGATAGGATTTAAACAGAAAAACTGTATAGCAAAGAAAGATAATATTCTGCTTATGATACGACTCCTTGATATCAAGTTTCCTGATTATAGTCCAATAATACCGGAAAAAGAAAAATGCTCTATTGAACTTGATAAAAATATACTTATAGAAGCTTTGAGAAAGATGCTTATATTGAGTAATGATCGTTATAAGGCCGTTAAGATTACTATTGATAATAATATAATGGAGCTGGTTTCCATCAATCCTGAGATAGGGGAGGCTCAGGAGAACATAAGTGTTCATTATAATTCAGAACGTCTCGCAATAGGATTTAATGCAAAATATTTTATTGATACTCTTCAGTCAATGGAGAGTGAAATAATAACTCTTGGTTTTATTGACGATACTAAACCGTGCACTATTAAAGGTGAAGCTGATAAAGGTTTTCTGGGTTTGATTATGCCGATGAGGATTTAATGGATACGTAAAAAAAATACCTGTCCCGCATTCCGTCTTCAGTGCGCCAAATCCGATCTAAAGCTGGGCGAGATATAAGGTGAATTCTTTATTTTTAAATCACTAAGACAGACCTCGTTAAACTTGACAGGTCTGTATTTGATGCAATCTGATATTATACAAAAAAAAGCCGGTTTTAAACACAACTTATGAGGTCTGTAATAAATAATGAATGATGAAAACATGTCTTATGCTGCTTCAGATATAAAAATTTTAGAGGGTTTGGAGGCAGTAAGAAAAAGACCTTCCATGTATATTGGCAATACTGCTTCAGAGGGGTTGCACCACCTCGTATATGAGGTGGTTGACAACAGTATTGATGAGGCTCTTGCAGGTTATTGCAGCCGGATTGATATTCAACTTTTAAATGATAATAGTGTTGTTGTAGTCGATAATGGCCGCGGTATTCCGGTTGATATGCATAAGACTGAAAATATGTCTGCACTTGAGGTAGTCATGACCAAACTTCATGCAGGTGGTAAATTTGACAACAAAGCATATCGTGTATCCGGAGGACTTCATGGAGTGGGAGTGTCAGTGGTAAATGCGCTTTCAGAGTATTTGGAAGTTGAGGTTTACAGAAACGGTAATATTTATTTTCAACGTTATGAAAAAGGAAATACAGTCAGTACTTTAAAGAACATAGTTGAAACAAAAAGAAAAGGCACTAAAATACATTTTTTACCTGATAAAAGCATATTTACAGATATTCATTTTGATTTTGAACTCCTTGTAAAGAGGATGAGAGAATTAGCGTTTCTTACAAAAGGAGTAAGGATCAGGATTTCAGATGAGCAGACCGGAAAGAAGAAAGATTTTTTTTATGAGGGAGGAATAAAGTCATTTGTTAAATATTTAAACAGAAATAAAGAGGTAATTCATAAAAATCCTATTTTTATATCCGGAGAAAAAAATGGCGTGTTAATGGAAATCGCCTTACAGTATAATAATTCTTATAAAGACAATTTGTTTACATTTGCAAATAACATAAATACAAAGGAGGGCGGCAGTCATCTAAGCGGATTTAAGTCAGCCATAACAAGGAGTATCAATCAATATTTACAGAAGTCACCTCTTTCTAAAAATTTCAAAATCAAGCTGTCGGGAGATGATGTCAGGGAAGGTTTAACCGCCGTAATAAGTGTAAAACTCCCTGACCCGCAATTTGAAGGACAGACCAAGACTAAATTAGGCAATAGTGAAGTTAAGGGTTTGGTGGAAAACAGGCTGAATGAAGGATTAAGCAGTTTTTTTGAAGAAAACCCTTCTGTTATCAAAGCTATTGTATCAAAAGTTATGGATGCTGCGCGTGCAAGGGAGGCGGCAAGAAAGGCAAAGGAACTGGCAAGGCGTAAAGGTCTTCTTGCCAATCATTCCCTTCCTGGAAAACTTGCTGACTGTCAGGAGAAAGATCCAAGTCTTAGTGAAATATTTATCGTTGAGGGAGATTCTGCAGGAGGTTCCGCAAAACAGGGTAGAGAACGGAGATATCAAGCTATTTTGCCTTTAAAAGGAAAAATTCTGAACGTAGAAAAGGCCAGGTTCGATAAAATGCTCTCAAATGAAGAGATAAGGACCATGATTGCCGCTCTCGGAACAAGCATTGGGGATAAAGAATATGATATTAACGCGCTCAGGTATCATAAGGTAATTATTATGACAGATGCGGATGTTGATGGTGCACATATCAAAACGCTCCTTTTGACATTCTTTTTCAGACACATGCAAGATATTATAGATAAAGGTTTTCTTTATGTGGCTCAACCCCCGCTCTACCGTGTTGTTGATAACAAAAAAGAGATGTTTATTAAAGATGAGGATGAATTCCATGATTATATCTTACAGAGGATCTCTGAAAATGATAAACTTGTTTTTGAAAATGGTGAAAATCTCTCAGGGAAGGGACTTAAAAAATTATTAAGCAGCCTTTATAAATTTTATGTGAGTCTTGGTAAACTTTCAAAAAGGGGATACAGTTCCAGGTTTATTGAATTTTTGGTATTAAACGGTTTTGTTGATAAAAACCTCTTTAAAAATAAGGAATTTATTGATGATTTTTCTGAAAAACTTAAAGAAAACGATTTTAATATAAATAATATCCATTTTGATGAAAGTATCGGCTATTATGAATTTCTCGTAACAGAAACAAGAAATGGAGGACAATCCTGTTTAGTGGACTGGGATTTTCTTTCATCTCCTGAACTTAAGCAATTAGTAAATATCTCTGAAAAATTGCATAAATTCAAAGAAAATAAGGGTTATATCTTAACTGAAGACGGTGAAAACAGACAACTTGATAATTTAGAGCAACTTCTTGATGATCTGATTGAAAAGGCAAAAAAAGGTTTATCAATCCAGAGGTATAAGGGGCTCGGAGAAATGAACCCCGATCAACTCTGGATTACTACAATGGATCCTAAAAAAAGAAATCTGCTTAAAGTCAGGATTGAGGATATGATTGAGGCAGATGATATTTTTACTGTTCTGATGGGTGATAAGGTTGAGCCGAGGAGGGAGTTTATTCAAAATAATGCACTGGAAGTAACGGATTTGGATATTTAGTGCCGGAACCAAAAATTAGCGCAATTTTGATGCTGTTTACGAGGTATCTGTTGAGCGTTTCAAAATATGTTTTAACGCGAAATATTGGAACGAGGCAGACGAACGGTTACTGAGGGAACTTACAGAAAATAATCCGCCCTGTGCGATTAGCCGTTAGCGATTAGCATTGATATGCAGGATGTAACATATAGGGAGTTTCAGGGTACAATACAAAAAAGTAATTGATAACAGGGTAAAATAGCATTTTTTGAATGTCGAATATTGAACAGGGAATTATGAATATCGAAGGAACAGGACAGATTTGATCTTGAGGTACGGCTAATCGGGTTTGTCGCATATGTTATTCGAACGGCAGAGTTATTACAAAAAAGAAAAAAGACAAGACTTCATAATTCACAATTTTTCGTTCGACATTCAACATTAAATCAACATGTTAAACGAAAAGCATTCTTTATCTGAAAAATGTCCTTTTTTTTGTATTGCATCCGAATTTAATCAATAGGTCAAAAAGCTGACCGCTAATATCTAAGAGCTGACTGCACAGGACGGATTATTTTTTTTTCAGTTCCCTAATATATAAAAAAACGGAGACAAGGGATGATCCCGGATTTGGATTTTCAATTAGTTAATATAGAAGATGAGATGAAAAGGTCTTATCTTGAATATTCTATGAGTGTTATTGTCGGCAGGGCCCTGCCGGATATCAGGGATGGCCTGAAACCTGTCCACAGACGCATATTATTTGCTATGTATGACCTCAAAAATTACTATAACAGACCTTTTAAGAAGTCTGCAAGGGTAGTTGGTGATGTTATCGGCAAGTACCATCCGCATGGAGATACGGCAGTCTATGATACAATAGTAAGAATGGCGCAGGATTTCTCCATGAGATACCAGTTGGTTGACGGCCAGGGTAATTTTGGTTCCGTTGATGGAGATCCACCGGCAGCGATGAGATATACTGAAGTCAGAATGACGCGATTGACACAGAATTTCTTACTGGATATAGACAAGGAAACCGTAGATTTTATTCCGAATTACGATGGTTCATTAACTGAACCTGTTATACTTCCAACCACAATACCGAATCTACTTATAAATGGTTCATCAGGAATAGCAGTCGGTATGGCTACTAATATACCTCCTCATAATCTTATGGAAGTTTGTGAGGGAGTAATCAGGATAATCGATGACCCTGATATTGATTTAGAGGATTTAATGGAAATTTTACCGGGTCCTGATTTTCCTACCGCCGGATTTATTATAGGGAAAAAGGGGATAAAAGAGGCCTATAAAACCGGAAGAGGCATTATAAAAATAAGGTCAAGGGCCTTTATTGAAAAAATGGCCAATAACAGGGAAAAGATAATAGTATCCGAGATACCGTACCAGGTGAACAAGAGGAAATTGTTGGAAAAGATTGCTTTGCTCGTCAGGGAGAAGAAAATTGAAGGAATATCCGATCTTAGAGATGAATCCGACAGGGAAGGTATGAGAATCGCAATAGAGGTGAAGCGGGATGCAATGGCAATGGTGATTTTGAACCAGCTTTATAAATTCACTCAGATGGAGGTATCTTTTGGGATTATATTTTTAGCTATTGTTAACAACAGACCTGTGGTTCTTACACTGAAAGAGATATTCAATCAATTTATTTCCTTTC
Source organism: Deltaproteobacteria bacterium (assembly GCA_021163285.1). Classification (GTDB taxonomy): domain Bacteria; phylum Desulfobacterota; class DSM-4660; order Desulfatiglandales; family Desulfatiglandaceae; genus JAGGXA01. The sequence continues at coordinate 18,210 of JAGGXA010000211.1, forward strand.
GACGAGAGATTATTATCAAAAGGACAATATATGTTCTTAAAAAGGCCGAAGCACGGGCCCATATTCTTGAAGGTTTAAGGAAGGCGCTCGATTTCCTGGATGATGTTATAGAATTAATCAGGTCTTCTGCAGATACCAAAGAGGCAAAAACAGGTTTAATATCAGAGTTCGGATTTTCAGAAATTCAGGCGCAAGCTATTCTTGACATGAGGTTACACAGACTCACAGGACTTGAAAGAGAAAAGATCAATGCAGAGTATACGGAATTAATTAAGAATATTAATCACTATCAGGAAATATTAGACAGTCCTGCTTTGGTTTTTCAAATGATAAAAGATGAGATGAAGGAGCTCAGCGAGAGATTTGGTGATAAGCGCAGGACTGAAATTATAGCGGATACCGGTGATATAGATATAGAAGATCTGATTGCCGAGGAAGATATGGTAGTAACAATCAGTCATAATGGTTATATAAAGAGGAACCCAAGTAGTCTATACAGGGCTCAGAGACGTGGCGGAAAGGGTTTGACGGGAGTCAAGCCTGGGGCCGAAGATTTTGTCGAACATCTTTTTGTAGCTTCTTCACATGACTATCTTCTTTTTTTCACGAACAAGGGCCGTATTTATTGGAAAAAGGTACATGAAATACCTGAGTCGGGAAGAGTGTCCAGGGGAAAGGCTATTATAAATCTTCTGGAATTACAAAAAGGTGAGAAAGTGGCGACCACTCTGTCATTAAAAGATTTTAAAGAGGGTAAATATCTTGTTATGGCTACCAAAAGAGGAATAGTTAAAAAGAGTGAGTTGGAATATTACAGTCATCCGAGACAAACAGGGATTATTGCATTAAATATCAGAGATGATGATGAACTTATATCAGTTCATGTAACAAGCGGTGATCAAGATATCTTTATTACTACGAGACACGGAAAATCTATAAGGTTTCAGGAATCCGGATTAAGGAGTATGGGAAGAGTAGCTACCGGTAATATAGGGATCAAATTAGCTCCTGAAGATGAGGTGGTTGGGATGGAAATTCTTCAAGAAGGGGAAACAGAAACTATTATGACCGTAACTGAAAATGGCTATGGAAAGAGGAGTAATACGGATGAATATCGGCGGCAGTCAAGGAGTGGTAAAGGAATCCTAACCATAAAAGCATCGGATAGAAACGGACCTGTTGTATATTCTTGTCAGGTAACTGATTATGATCAATTAATGATTATTACAGGTCATGGGAAAATTATAAGGTTAAGAGTAGCTGATATATCAATTATAGGCAGAAATACGCAAGGTGTAAAATTGATTAACCTTGGCAAGGACGAGAAGGTGGTAGCTGTAGCTAAATTGATAGAAGAGTAATAGTAACCGTTCGCGGTTTGAAATTTTAAATAGTATCAATCCATAATTAAGATAGTTTGTGCGGGATCAAGGCGCTCTAAAATTTTAACCACAGGAATACATTGAGTATTTTGAGGATTAGAGTGTTAGCGCAACGCAGACATCGGGCAGGTAAGAGAGCCAGTGAGATTCCGAAATAGCCATTTTATGGATAGGTGCTAAATAAATTCCTAAGGGATATTACATGATAAAATCTACGATATCTAAAATTGCGGTAATTGGCGCCGGTAGCTGGGGGACAACATTAGCTAATCTTTTAGCTGATAAGGGTCTTATTGTTGACCTCTGGGTAAGAGAAGAAGAAGTATTTAATCAAATTAAAAGTAAAGGCATAAATGAATTTTTTCTCCCCGGTATAAAACTTGCTTTAAATTTGAGGCCGGTTTTGTCCTATAAAGAAGCCCTCCATGAAAAGGATTTAGTACTTATAGTGGTGCCGTCTCATGTGGTTAGAGAAGTATTGATGCATATTAAACCTTATTTACAACCTCATATGTGCATTATATCTGCAACAAAGGGGATAGAGAATAATACATTAATGACTATGTCACAAGTAGCTGAAAGTATCTTATCCAAAAAATATATGGATAAATATGCATGCTTGTCGGGTCCAAGTTTTGCGAATGAGGTCTCAAGAAAATTTCCAACCGCAGTTACTATAGCCTGTCCTGACATCGAACATGCAAAGATATTGCAATTACTCTTTTACAGAAAGTTTTTCAGGATATATATTATTAAAGACTTAACAGGCGCACAGCTTGGAGGAGCCCTTAAAAATATTATTGCAATTGCGGCCGGAGCATCAGATGGATTAGGATTCGGACATAATGCAAGGGCCGCTTTAATTACCAGAGGACTGGCGGAGATTACAAGATTAGGGGTGTCTATGGGTGCAAATCCCCTTACATTTTCCGGCCTTGCAGGATTAGGAGACCTTGTTCTTACATGTACAGGCGATCTAAGCAGGAATCGTACTGTCGGACTAAAAATGGGCAAAGGTATGGGACTGAAAGAGATTACCAGTAGTATGAAGATGGTGGCAGAGGGTATAAAGACCACAAAGTCGGCATATGAGCTGTCAAAGAAAATGGGAGTTGATATGCCTATAACGAATCAGGTTTATCAGATACTCTACAAGGGTAAGGACCCGACTGCGGCTGTAAGGGAGCTGATGACAAGGGAATTAAAAGAGGAGCTGGACTTTCATACATTATAAGCGTTCAGAGGTTCCAGTTTCACTTGTTTCAGGTTATCTTTATCGTTCTTTTTTTAGCAATATAATACATAAATAGTGCCTGAACGAAAACATTATTAATTGAAATAAAACAAGGAGTTATTATTTGTTTATTTAGTGTCTATCCATAAATAGGATAGTGTGTTCGAGATCAAGGCGCTCTAAAATTTTAACCACAGAAATATATTGAGTATTTCGAGGATTAAAATTTCAGTACAACGTAGATATCGGGCAGGTAAGCGAGCCCTCGAGACTCCGAAATAGCCATTTATGGATGGGCACTATTTAAATAAAGTTTTAGGTATTAAGGGAAAAATAGAACCTAAAACCTGCATAAACTATTTTCAAGAAGAAAATTATGCTTTTAATATCAACGAATTACAGAAATGTTGTGCTTGTATAACAC
>JAGGXA010000181.1 GCA_021163285.1 Deltaproteobacteria bacterium
ATGGCCGCATCAAATTAATGCGTGTTATACAAGCACAACATTTCTGTAATTCGTTGATATTAAAAGCATAATTTTCTTCTTGAAAATAGTTTATGCAGGTTTTAGGTAATAATATTAGCTGTTTATTTTCATTTAAGCAGGTTTCCACTACCTGTTTAGAACTGCCTATGAATAAAAATGAAAGGGCATTCCCAAATTTACGGTAAAAACAGCTTCGATTTTGAGTACTGAATTCATTTTGGCTTTAATAAAACAACTTTTACATGGTTTTATCCCAAAAAATTTTTCAAAATTAGAATTACTGAAGAACCAGGTTTTTTAAAGGTAAACAAATCAGGGAGATAGAATTGAAAAAAAACTCCAAAATATATATTGCCGGTCATAAGGGCCTTGTGGGTTCAGCGTTATTGAGGGAACTTCACAAATCGGGGTATGAAAACCTTGTCTTCAAAACCCATAAAGAGCTTGATCTTACAAGACAGGAGCAAGTGGAAGAATGGTTCGAGAATGAACGGCCCGATTATGTATTTCTTGCCGCTGCAAAGGTGGGAGGGATCCTCGCTAACAATACATATCCCGCCGAATTTATATATAGTAACATGATCATAGAAACCAACATTATACATACATCGTATCTCTTTAATGTAAAAAAGCTCTTATTTCTCGGCAGTTCCTGTATTTATCCAAGGCTTTGTCCACAGCCTATGAAGGAAGAATACCTGCTTTCAGGCAGCCTTGAACCTACAAATGAGGCTTATGCAATAGCAAAAATAGCTGGTATCATAATGTGCCGATCATATAACCGGCAATATGATTGCAGGTTTATCAGTGTAATGCCCACCAATCTATACGGTCCCGGTGACAATTTTGACCTTAATACCTCTCACGTGCTCCCTGCATTAATCAGAAAATTTCACGAGGCAAAAATTAATGGTATGAAGGAAGTGGAAATCTGGGGCACAGGCACACCTAAAAGGGAATTTCTTCATGTAGACGACCTGGCCGGCGCATGCATTTTTTTGATGAACGGATATGATGAGTCCGAGATCATTAACATCGGCACGGGACAAGACCTCTCAATTAATGAGCTGGCCGGGATGGTAGCTGAAGTTGTGGGATTTAAGGGTGGTCTCAGGTTTAATTCCTCCAGGCCGGACGGTACTCCGGTAAAACGCCTGAACGTATCGAAATTAAATGCCCTTGGCTGGAAAGCCAATATCCCCTTAAAACAGGGGATACAGGAGACATATAAGTGGTATGCTGAAAACGTTGCGAATCGAACACTACCATGAAGGTTAAAGGGCAGGCACGGGGGCCTGCCCCTGCAAAAAACCCTGAACCTTTGAACCGTCACCTCTATATTTAAATGAAACTTACCCTCTATAAATATATTTCAAATGAGATATGGCCAACCTTTCTTGCAGGCCTCCTGGTCTCCGTATTTATCATTATAGCAACAAGGATGGTGCCCATAACCGAGATGATAGCTTCACAGGGTGTGAATATCGTCCAGATCATCAGGATGATTGTCTATTTGCTGCCTGAAATTATAGTCTTTGCCCTGCCGGCCGCAACTCTCATGGCCATGGTGACAGCCTTTTTAAGATTGTCTGCCGACAGCGAGATTATTGCTTTGAAATCATGCGGCATCAGTCTCTACCAGATGTTGCCCCCGGTTATTGCGATTGCATTTGCAGGTCTTGTAATCGCGGGTCTGACAAGTATTTTTGCAGTGCCATGGGGGAACAATTCGTTTAAAGAATTGGTATTTCAGATCGCTGAATCAAAGGCTGATCTTGCTATCCGGGAAAGAATTTTTTGTGAGCCCTTTGATAACGTTGTATTCTATGTAAACAACTTTTCCAGCAAGAATAAGATAATGAAGGATGTCTTTGCGGTAGACAGCCGTGATAAAACTGTAACTAACAGCATCGTTGCCGAACAGGCAAGGATTTTTCTTCATCGTCAACAAAAGATTATTACAATACAATTCGTAAAAGGAACCATGTTTTTACTTGAGCAAAAGCTTCAATCCGCAAGGACAATCAGTTTTAACACCTATGACTTGAATATCGGCTTAAAAGATATCATGTCTGCCCTTAAATCAAGGACAAAAGATCCAAAAGAGATGTCTCTAAGCGAGCTAACAAGACGAATGAAAGTCGTTTCAAAGGGCAGCAATGATTATAATGAGATGATGATATATTTGTTAGAAAAATTTTCCATACCCATAGGGGTGTTCTTGATGGGTATTATAGGTGTCCCGCTTGGCGCCCAGATAATGGCCAGGGGACGATCGACAGGCATAGGTGTCAGCCTGATTGTTTTTTTTGTTTATTATGCCTGCCTTGCCGGAATGAGAAGCATCTGTGAACCCGGAATCATCCCCCCTGTTTTAGGAGTATGGATACCTGATATAATATTGTTATTATCCTGTGGCTATCTCCTGCGGCGCGTTTCGAAAGAACGTCATATAAATTTATTTTTCCGGCGGCATGAATAGAAAATGAATCAATCAATTTTATTTATATCTCTGTCAGTCCTCGGGGTAAGCTTTGCAATTTCCATGATATTAACACCAATAGTAAGGAAAATAGCCCTTGCTTCAGGACAGGTGGCAATCCCAAGGGAAAACCGTTGGCACAGGAAAGAGACAGCGCTCATGGGCGGTATCGGCATTTTTTTGTCCATGTCAATCGTCTGGGCGCTGGCGGCGGTTTTCTTTGGCTGGGACACTTATGGGCGGCCTTATTTCCCTATGATGCTCTGTGCCGCGGCCATGTTTTTCCTTGGTCTTGCAGATGACATTTTCGACATTGACCCACAACACAAACTGGCAGGACAGATAATCATTGCTTCGGTTCTGATGTTTTTTGGCCTTCGTCTTGGTTGGACAGAATCAAAGACTATTAACTTGTTCTTGTCGATTTTCTGGGTTGTAGGAATCACTAATGCTTTCAACCTTCTCGATAATATGGATGGCCTTGCTGCCGGAATCGCATTTATCGGCGCATGCTTTCTGTTTTTATGGCATTGCCGGAACCCTCAATCCATCATCCAGTCCAGGCCACTATTGTTGTTGTGCATGGCATATATGGGCGCTGTTTCAGGTTTTTTAATATATAATTTTAATCCGGCTTCCATCTTCATGGGTGATGCAGGGAGCCTGTTCATCGGTTTTGTATTGGCCTGCATTACAATGTCCGGGAGCCCGCATCATCTGAAGGGCGCCAGTTTTGTGCACCTGCTTTCGGTTATCGCCATTCCGATCTTTATCCTTTTTATCCCGATCCTTGATACCGGTTTTGTAAGCTTCATGCGAAAACTGTTTCGCCGTCCTGTCTCCCGGGGCGGAAGAGATCATTCTTCTCACAGGATGGTCGCCATTGGTTTTTCAGAAAGAAAAGCAGTATTGGTACTTTATGCTTTTGCCGTATCGTCAGGTCTAACTGCACTGTCTATTCACTATGTGAGTATATGGGTCAGTCTGGTCTGGGTTGTATTATATCTCCTTTTAGTCCTTTTTTTCTGGATTTTCCTTGCAAGGGTCAAGGTCTATCCTGAAAAGTCAATACTATCCGAAGAGAGTTCAGGCAGGCTTACTCCAATCCTGATCGAAATCACCTACAGGAGAAGAATTTTTGAAGTTCTCCTTGATTCCGTCTTGATTACGGTAGCATATTACTCAGCTTATATATTACGATTTGAGGGCGCTATCGGGGAAAACTTTCCACTTTTTTATAAATCCCTGCCCATTATCATTGCCTGCCAGATACTATGTTTTTACATTATGGGAGTCTATCGAGGCGTATGGGAAAGCGCAGGGATAAGGGAGCTCAGCAGTTATTTCAAGGCAATTACGGCAGGGACACTGCTGTCGATCCTGATCATCCTGTTTATTTATCGTTTTCAATCTTTTTCCCGCGCCGTCTTCGTTATTTACTGGGTTATTATGTTGATTCTGACTTCTTTTTCCAGGCTGTCTTTCCGACTGTTGGATGAAGGAGTGAAAAAAAGATATCGAAAAGGGAAACCGACTCTTGTCTATGGAGCCGGTGTCGGAGGAATAATGGCGGCAAGAGAAATAGAGAGCAACAGGGACCTTGGCCTGTTTCTAATCGGTTTTATAGACGATAATCCGAGGTTTTACCACAGGAAAATCCATGGTTACCCCGTCTTTGGAGGGAAGGAAAATTTAAAACAAATCATAAGGAAATATGACATCGAGAAAATCATAATATCTTTCAAAGAGAAAAACTATGAGAAGAAAAAAGAGATTAAATCATCATACATTGAACCGGGAACAGAAGTGGAAATCCAGACCATGAAATTAGTTATAAATTAGGTAAGGAAAAGAGGTTGTCCGGACAACCCCTTTTTTGTTAATATTTATTTTGATATTGTTATCTTTAAAGATACTTGTTCTCCTGTGGATGGTTAATCTTGCGCCCCCTTTTTTGGCCTTTTATTTGGGAGATAAATGGAATATGCCCCTTGACCGGGGATTGAGGCTTTGGGACGAAAGACCCTTTTTGGGGAACCACAAGACGATTCGCGGTATCATCGCGGCAATACTAACCGGTATTGTTGCAGGTCTGTTATTGGGCTTTTCCTGGTGGGAAGGGCTTTGTACAGGGTTATTAAGCACCCTGGGAGATCTTTTATCCAGCTTTATAAAACGCAGGTCCGGCTGTCAAAGCGGGTGCATTGTTCCGGGGCTGGATCAGATTTTTGAAGGAGCTTTTCCATTTCTGTTTCTTTCTGCAAGATTTTCCTTGTCTGTCTCAAAGGTTGTTATCCTTGTTATCATATTCTGTGTTTTTGCTTACATCGGCTCCTGGTTTTTCAAAAAACTCCTGTCTGAAAGGCCTCATAATCATTACCCGCGAAAGAACAGTCCTCTTATACGTTTTCGTGAAATAAAGTCATGTCAAATACCTTATAGTTATTTAGACCGCATTCTCAATTTTGAGAATGCAATCTATTATCATTTTTTGATGAAAAATACCTTTAAATTGCTTGGAATTTATAATCAAGGTATCCATAATGCCCTTCAACTCAGAATGAATTATTTTGAATTACCCCTTTACAAACTCCCCTCTTCTTTTGAAAACTATACCATACTCTTTCTTGCCGACCTTCATTTAGACGGGCTTGACGGAATCACAGAATGTATTCAAAAGCTTGTGCAACCGCTAAAAGTCGATTTATGTATACTGGGTGGAGATTACAGGATGAAGACGTACGGCTCATATCAAAAAATGCTTTTACGAATGGGAAAACTGGCGGATACCATTCAATCAAAAGATGGTATTTATGCCGTACTTGGAAATCACGACTGCATAGAGATGATCCCTGAACTGGAAAAAAGAGGGATATCAGTTCTTCTGAATGAATCCGAACCGATTAAACGGATAAACTCACGTATCTGGATTGCAGGTATTGATGATCCCCATTATTATCAGTGCCATGACTTGGACCAGGCCTTTTCAGATGTCCCTGATGGAGAATTTTGCATTTTTGTCTCGCATTCTCCTGAAGTCTATCAAGAGGCCGCAGCGCGTGGAGCAAATCTATATCTTTGTGGACACACCCATGCCGGCCAAATTCAGATACCTCATATCGGCCCTGTATTTACTCACAGTAAATCACCACGCCGCTTCTGTTATGGACAGTGGAAATACCGTGACATGATTGGTTATACAAGTTCGGGAGCAGGTGTTTCAGGAGTGCCGGTTCGCTTTTGTACTACAGGAGAAGTCGTGCATATCACACTTAAAAACGGTCTAATAACACAAGCAAAAGATTGATTAAAAAACATATCAGGGCAGGCACAGGGGCCTGCCCCTGCTACACCGCAGGGACAAACCGCACAGGCAGAAATGTTTACGCCCCGGTTAATTCGGATATCCTGGTGATTATTGAGACCCTGCCACTGCCGATATCATACCAGGCCCCTACTATGTCGAAGTCGGCCTCATCTATTTTTTTTCTGAGTAATTGACTGGCGTTCATGAGGTTTTTGCACTGATTGAAGACATTCTTTTTTGCTGCCGCGTCTATCCATGCCTTTTCGTCCGCCTGATTATCTATTGTCGCAAGAACGGCAGGAAGCGCTCTGCGAATGATATGGTCTATGCATGGTGATTCATGAAGATCAGGGTTCTTTGCCGCCGTCACGGCAGCTCCCATTGCCCCACAGTTATTGTGCCCAAGAATACAAATAAGGGGGCAGCCTGTGTGCACTGCTGCAAATTCAATAGAACCGGTCACAAGTTCATCAACAAGGTTTCCTGCGTTTCTGCATACGAAAAGATCTCCTAAGCCGGCATCAAAGATATGTTCCGCCGGTGTGCGTGAATCGGAACATGTAAGCACGGAGGCATAGGGCGTCTGCCCGCTTACAAGCTCCTCCCTCCGTTCTCTACCTGTTGTGGTATGGTGTAAAGGTTGGTGTTTTTGAAATCTCTCATTACCCTGCAATAATTGTTGTAAAGCCTTCTCAGGTGAAATGGATGGTTTATGGCTCATAAATATTTCTCCCTGTTCGTAAGCGCTTACGGGTTGAAGGTTAAAGGTTACAGGTTCAGGGTTAATGACCCTCTCTCCTCGTAAATACGCATTCTAAATGCAGTCCGGGGACAAGAATGAAACCCTGAACATTGAACCCTGAACCTGTGAACGGTTGCCAGTTTTCCAACCGGAACATTCCCTTGTTAGGGCTCGCGCAAAAATAACTTTACAGAACTGGCGCTCAGATTTAACCTGGGTTCGCGAGATATTAAAGAGCAAAAGGCGCAGTAGATGAGATGTCAGAATATTAAGTTATTTTGGCGCGAGCCCTTGCCACACTGGAGCGTTGAAACGAGGATATGAATGGTTACCCCCGTAATTCAATCGCCTCTTTCAACTTTTGCGGCAAGATTGCAGCCCGACCTTCATGATTAATGCAGACAAGGTGAAGGTGTAATACAGTCGTTAGTTCTTCATTATTTTTATTCCGGATCTCCTGATCTATTTTTAAGCTGCGGCTCGAAATCTGTATGATTTTACTGCTGATTGTTATAGCTTCATTATACCGTAACGGCTTTCGGTAAGTACATCTTGCTTCTGCAACAGCCAGGTGATTTCCGCAATCCATCATCTCGCTGTAGGTAAAGCCTATATCTTCAAACATTGATTCCCTTGCCAATTCAAAAAGATGGTAATAGTTGCCATGATAAACTCCACCTCCTATGTCTACTTCATAAAGAGGTATCTTCATATTGAATATATGGGTTTTATTCATAAATTCCGCCTTGTTTTAAAAAAATAACCGTTCACGGTTTACAGTTGTCAGTTCACGGTTACCTAAAAATTAATCTGTTGAATATTCTCTCTTTTTTTAATCAAACCACGAATCTCATCCTGAACTTCCTTTTTGTTAATTGGTTCAACCATGGTGACGGGAAGTCCTTTGTTGTTCTGTTTATATTTCCAGTTCAAAATGAATCCAGGGACAATTGCATAACAGCAACCACCGCTTCCGCAACAGGTAGTATCAAAAATCCCACAGCCCGAAAGATAGAGTACATCCCTTCCATGGAAAGGTAATCGAACCTCTTTCATAATAATATAATGCCCACCAATAGCTGTAATTTCCTGATCCAATTCATAGTGGACAAAATCCTGATATTCGTTATCCGTCATTACCATTCCTGCTGGGTGCAACACAAAAAAGTAATTAGAAGGAAAACCTTACTTTTTTGGGCATCCTTCATTTTGAGGTAAAAGTAGTTAACACTTTTATTGGAACTAAAAATTGTAAATTGCAGAAAAGGCTTATAATCTCTTAAATCAGCGGCAGGATGCCGCCGCCACTTTTCTGCCAAGTGTAAAGTAAAAATGAAGGATGCCACTTCTTTGTATTGAACCATTTCCGCTTCTATTACGTTTCGTTTCCACCTTGAGAGTGCAAAGTTCTTTTAACACGTTGATATTCCCGACTTTTATTTATTCGTGATGTTATTCCGGCGAAAGCCGGAATCCAGAATAATTGCAACAGCATAATAAAGCTGGATGCCGGATCGAACCCGACATGACGGGATAACTCTGAACGGTTGAATAGAGATATAATTCAAGGTGAATGATATGTCAAATGGCTTTTTGATCATCAGTCAACCATCAAAACAGCAAATAATTGCCTGGTTCCCACGCTGAAGCATGGAAACGAGAAAATTAAGGGACGAGGACGAAATAACATCCCCAGGCAGGCGCACAGATTCAAGTCAGGTTTGTTCGATCTAAAAGCACAAAAGTTGCAGGAATAGTGAGCTGTTTCAATATTTTTGTACTTTTAGATCGGGCAAAGATGGCCTGAAACTGTGATGCATAGTTGGGAAAGTTAATTTGTCCTCGTTCCTAAACATTCAAAATTGTGAATGAACGGACTTTTCATTCAGACACAATTTATGGCCATGATAAAGAAAACACTTTACAAACCCTGACGTAAAGGATTAAATTCCATCATCTCATTTATAATTTCATAATTTCAGGAGGCTTTTTTTTGGGCGATAAGATAATAAAAAAGAAGATAAAAAAGAAAAATCTTTTCCGTGAATATGCTGAAGCGGCAATTATTGCACTCATACTTGCGCTTTTTATACGAACTTTTGTGGTTCAGGCATTCAAGATACCTTCAGGCTCCATGATACCGACATTGCTCGTTGGTGACCATATCCTTGTTAATAAATTTATATACGGCATTAAAATACCTTTCATACGCAAGACATTGATTCCCATCAGCAAACCTGAACGTGACGATGTTATTGTTTTTATCTGCCCGATTGACAAGGACAAAGATTTTATTAAGCGTGTTATCGGTCTGCCCGGGGATAAAATAAAAATCCTTGGAAAGGAAATATATATTAACGGAAAGAGATTTAACGATGGTCATGGAGTTTATACTAAACGGAGTAACAGATCCGGAATGCTTGAGGAAAATATTGTTTATAAATCGTTTACAGTTCCTGAGGACAAACTGTTCGTCATGGGTGATAACAGGGATAACAGCTATGACAGCAGGTACTGGGGGTTTGTTCCCCTGAGCTTTGTCAAAGGAAAAGCCTTTATCGTTTACTGGTCATGGCCGTACTGGAAACGATTTCTGCATATAATAAAATAGTCGAAAGTCGAAAGGCTCAAGTAAAAAGGGAATCAGCAAACTATTGACAAAAGGTTTATTCAATATAACCTAAAACCTGCATAAACTATTTTCAAGAAGAAAATTATGCTTTTAATATCAACGAATTACAGAAATGTTGTGCTTGTATAACAC
>JAGGXA010000168.1 GCA_021163285.1 Deltaproteobacteria bacterium
ATCGCAGTACGTCTGCGCCCTTGCCGCCTTGCACCTGCCTGCAGCAGGCAGGTCTTCGGCAAACTCGACACTTGCAGGATTTAGGTATCATATTGAATTTGACTCCTTTTTTTGGGACGAGGACGAAATAACATCTCCAATGAGGCTGTGATGCATAGCCGGGTAGGTTAACGTTCCTTAATTCAATTTTTAAAATTAAATATTCAAAATTGTGCCTGAACGGACTTATCGTTCAGACATAATCTCCATACATTTTCGTCGGAGAAATGCGATTTAGCGCTTCAGAGTCGATAATTTGGAACATTACATGCATAATTTCTATAACCTGATTAAAAAAATTTCGACCTGTGCCATTAAAAAAGCTATTCAAAAACAATCACGAAAACACGAAAGGACAAAAACACGAAAAAAGACATAAAAATCAATTTAACTTTCTTCGGGCAAATTTTTAAAAATTCTGAAATGGATTCCAGCGCTTTTTGTTGCATGAAAGCTGAACAATTCAGGGAATGAAAGCATCAGGTTGAACAACAAAGACCATGCATCAAAGGCTTTTCCAAGGTAATTGGCAATATCAAGTCTCTGGTATCTTTTTCGTAATTTCGTGATAGTCTTCTTTTTCGTGCGTTAGACAGCCTGACGTATAACCGCGCAGGTCAAAAAGTTTCGACCTGCGCGGTTATCAATTATTGCCTTGCTTTTTGAGGTCTGTCGGAAACAAAAAGATTCACCGTGTCAAAGGATTCAGGCCTGCCGCCATGCCCGCGGAATCACCGCCTGGTCTCGCTACAAAGCTATTCCCGGACAGCATCCAAGGCGCAAAAATATAAGGAGATACAAATAATAATGTTTTTCTTTAAGTTTATAATTTTATTGGCCATATCTTTCATAATCGAAACTTTATTTGCAAAAACCGCATTTGCGTGGGGACCTGGGGTACATACAGTAACCGTCTTAACTACTTTAAATAATGCAGCCCAATTATTACCCTCTATCGCCGGTATTATCACTTCATTTCCACGTGAATTCCTGTATGGATGCCTTGCTGCTGATTTTTTTATCGGTAAGGGCAAAATGAAGAAAGGAAGACATCCTCATAATTGGGAGGGTGGTTTTAATTTTTTAAAGGAGGCGGGAAATGACCGGGAGGCCTCTTTTTCATACGGTTTTCTCTCGCACCTCGCCGCAGATGTTGTAGCGCATAACTTTTTTGTGCCAAGCCTTATAACATCATATCCAACCGGAAGAAAAATGGGACACCTGTATTGGGAACTCAAGGCGGATTATTTGATCGGACCTTATTATACAAAAATTGCCGGATATGTGCTTAGTATGGAACATCAGGAATGCGACGAGCTCCTTAACCAGATTACCGGTAAGATAGAAAACGGCCTTAAGGTAAAAAAACGATTTTTTACACGGTCAGTTAAATTTTCCGATTACTGTTACTCAACCCACGATTTTTTCTTTACCGGGAAAGTAATCCGCTGGCAGGCATTTCATGATTATCTCATTTTTATGGTTGACCTTTCATGCCGTCTTGTAAGAGATATATTAAGGCATCCCGGTTCATCCACCTGCCTGTCATACGACCCAATGGGCAGAGAAAGTCTGCTTGTCAGAAATAAAGGCTTGTTATCAAGGAGATTTAACTCCCATCGTCCAATCCAAAAATTTACCGTGAATAAAGAACTCCTCAAATTATGAATATTATCAGGATCCTGCCTGAAAAGACAGCTTCTCAAATCGCTGCCGGTGAAGTAATTGACAGACCCGCTTCAGTCATGAGGGAATTGATTGATAACAGCATTGATGCGGGCGCGGATCGTATTATAATCAGGATAGAATCCGGGGGTAAAGGATTAATCAAGGTCATTGATAACGGAAAAGGCATGTCAAGAGATGATCTTCTTTTATGTGTGGAAAGGCACGCAACAAGTAAAATAGAAACCGCTGAAGACCTTTTTTCCGTAAAATCCCTTGGTTTCAGAGGAGAAGCCCTCCCAAGTATTGCATCTGTATCACGGATGCAAATCACATCACGTATTCATGACCGGATAGGCGGTTTTAGTCTTAAGATTGCCGGAGGAAAGCTGATCTCCATTGATGAAACAGGAACCCCTCCAGGCACAATCGTCGAAGTAAGGAACCTGTTTTATAATATCCCTGCAAGGCGGAAGTTCCTAAAAGGCATAAAAACCGAGACCAACTATATTATAGATACCATATCGCGTATGTCTCTTCCCTATCCGGAAATAAATTTCAGGATTGAAGATACAGGCAGGACAATCATAAATTTTCCTGCCTCCGATAAGCAGATAATGCGTGTTTCAGCCCTGATGGGACGTAATGTGGCCGGATCCATGGTTCACGCAAAAATTAAAAAAAATGATTTTGATATCAGCGTATATCTTGCTCCTTCAGATCTTGCAAGGAAAAGAGGAGATCGTCTGTTTGTCTATGCAAACAAAAGGAGTATAAAAGACAGGCTCGTAACCAAAGCTGTGATTGAAGGCTATGGACAAAGGTTGATGAAGGGGACATATCCTCAGGCCGTAATTTTTATTGAAATTGATCCCTTAAAAGTTGATATTAATGTGCATCCGGCCAAGCAGGAGGTGAGATTTCACAACCCGGGCGAGCTTTTTAAGGCCATAGTTTCATGTATTGAAAAAACCTTGACCGAACACTTTCACACAAGCGCTGGCCCTTTGCCATGGGATATGACAGAAAAGATGAATCATGATTTCCAGGCTCAGGGCAATATAGCAGATCCCTTTTCTGAATATATAAGCAGCGCTCAGAGCCTGAAAGAATTGCCGGCGGAAGACACGGGGGTCATGTTCAAACAGGGGCCTCAAGTCATTGGGCAGCTTGGGAATACCTACATCCTTTGCCAGGAAAAGGACGGTCTTATTGTGATTGATCAGCATGCAGCCCATGAAAGGATCATGTATGAAAAATTTAAAAAGGATTTTCTTGGACCAAAGATCGAGGTTCAGACCCTGCTTACGCCCTATAAACTGGAGATGACTATTAAAGAAACGAGGATACTCCTTCAAAAAGGACCGGAATTGTCAGACTTTGGGATTGAGATTGACCATTTTGGCGGAAACACTTTCCTCCTGAGATCAGCCCCTGCCATTCTTTGCGAAAACGTACATTGGGATTCCTTTATATCAGAGCTTATATCCGAATTAGATGAAAAAGGTCTTGATAAGGAGGTTATCCTTGATAAGGTATTGATATTAATGGCCTGTCATAGCGCAATCAGGGCTGGATATCATATGACTTATGAGGAAATGACCAGGCTCATAAACAGATTAACGGAGATGGACCTTCCAACAAACTGCCCGCATGGAAGACCCACTTTCAGGCGTCTGACCTATTATGAGCTGGAAAAGATGTTTAAAAGGGTTGTTTGAATTATTCCAGCCGTTCACTTCGTTTACGGATTCAAAGGTTCAGATGTTCCATTCTTATTCCTGGACTGCATTCAGAATGTGTATTTACGAGAAGAGGGTTAACTTTGGCAGATTTAAACCGGAATTTGGAGACAAACAGGCAATTACTTGGGGAAATAAGGGACGAGGACGAAATAACATCCCCGGGCAGACGCACAGATTCAGGTCAGGTTTGTTCGATCTAAAAGCGCAGAAGTTGCAGAAATAGTGAGCTGTTTCAATATTTTTGTATTTTTAGATCTGGCAAAGATGGCCTGAATCTGTGATGCATAGTTGGGAAAGTTAATTTGTCATCGCTCCCAAGCCTTTCTAACAAGGACTTCGGGTCTTCAATGCCTCCTTTGTTCTTTACCCTGAACCTGTGAACGATTATATGGCATCTCGGATGGCACAGGAAAAAAAGACGGTTGTTATTGCCGGTCCCACGGCCGCCGGAAAGACATCTTTAGGCGTGGCCCTGGCCCTGGCCCTTAATGGAGAAATCATTAATGCAGATTCCATGCAGGTTTACAGGGGCATGGATATTGGTACGGCTAAACCCACAGGTGAAGAAAAAAAGGGAATCCCTCATCATCTCATGGACGTTGTTGATCCTGATGAGGAATTTAATGCAGCCATATTCCGTAATACTGCCCTTCCCATTACAAGGGAGATTATCTCAAAAAAAAAGATATGTCTTGTTGTCGGCGGAACCGGTCTCTATATACAAAGCCTGCTTAAGGGAATCTTTGAATGTCCTCCCGTGGATCCTGATTTCAGGGAATCATTGCGAAAGGAATGTGATGATCGCGGTCCTCAAAGGCTCCATCAAAGGTTAATGAGGCTAAATCCCAAAACAGCAGTTACGATCCATCCGAATGACAGGGCAAGGATCATAAGGGCGCTTGAAATTATTCACCTGACAGGAAAATCTCCTTTGGATCTAAAAAGAGAACAGTCACAAACCAATCCACCTTTACGCACACTCAAACTCTATCTGAAGGTCGACAGGGAAATGCTGTACAGGCGTATTGATAAGCGAACCGAAGACATGATTAAGGCAGGCCTGATAGATGAGACCGAAAATCTGTTGAAGCAAGGATACTCGCCGGATCTGAAACCAATGAAAGCTATAGGATACAGGCATATAATTGATTATTTGGAAGAAAAATGCTCTCTTTCAGATACATTAGGCAAGATCCGGAGAGATACCAGAAGATATGCCAAAAGACAGATGACATGGTTTAAGGCTGATCAGGATGCAGCATGGATCGACCCTTCAGATTTTGACATCGCCTTAGAAAAGATAAAGAGGTTTCTGAATTTATGAACCGGACAATATTAAAAATCAAGCCAGGGAGAAAAATTAATATTATTTGTTGTTTTTTTTGCTTTTATTTTTTCGGAGCATGTTTATTATATGCCGGGCCGACTGGAGGCAGGGCTAAAAATGAAATTCTGTCCATTGGAACAGCCAGGATTGTTAAAGGGAATCTTGCCCGTGCAAAAGATAATGCGATATCCATGGCGTTATCAAAAGGCGTTGAAAATTATATTCTTCATCGTCTGGGAAGCCAGGCCGTTGCTAATAATTTTATGAGGCTTCTTAAAAGGGTCTTACCCATGGCCACGAAAGAAATTCAAGATTTCCATATCCTTGCTGAAGAACAAATCGGTGATGAATATTACGTCTTTGTCGGTCTCAGGGTCAATAAAGAGGTTATCGAAGGAACATTCCAAAAATCTGACATTATACTTCGGGAGGGGCTTCCTGTAAAATTACTTTTTCTCGTATCGGAAACAATAGACGGAAAGGTTTCATACTGGTGGAAAAACCCTGAGGATTATCCCCCTTTAAGTTCCTCGGAACTTGTTATTTATGATATATTCCGGAAAAAAGGCTTTAAACCGATAAATCGAACGCTTAGTATCCCTGATACGGAATATTACAAGGAGTTGAAGGTTCCCGACCTTCAAACTGCCTCTGTTTTGAAGTGGGGAAGACTTTTTTCTGCTGATGTCGTGATTTCCGGGCATGTCGATATCATTGATGAAAAAGAAATAACATTGATGCTCAAAGCCTTCGATTTAAAAAATGGTCTCATGATCTGTCAAGGTATCCAGACAGAAAATATCACCAAAAATGCTACAGAAAAAGGAGACGTTATGGCTGCCCTTGAAAGGCTGTCAAACCGTCTCATTGCCCGGCTTTCTCCTGCCATTACCCGGTTCGTCGGCAGCAGTTCGGAAGAGATCAGCCATCTGAAAATCACAATGAAGAGGTTAAGCAGTTATAGCGAGTTCAGAGATTTTAAAGATTTTTTGAAAAAAAATATCAAAGGGGTATCATCCGTAAAACTTACACGGATAAAAAAGAATTCTTTAACAGTATCTGTCGAGTTTCATGGAGACAGGAAAGATTTTCTTAAACATGTTCTGAATCATAAACATCTTCCCTTTCCATTATATCCTGAACAAACAACAAGTGAAGAGATAATTCTCGATGTACGGTAAGGGCGGAAACCATGGGCATCCTTCATTTTGAAGTAAAAGTAATTGACACCTAAAACCTGCATAAACTATTTTCAAGAAGAAAATTATGCTTTTAATATCAACGAATTACAGAAATGTTGTGCTTGTATAACAC